>CASEEY010000058.1 GCA_949287055.1 uncultured Collinsella sp. | reverse complement strand
CACGTGCGCCTGTCGTTTTGCGTGTCGGATGCGGACCTTGACGAGGCGCTTCGTCGCCTGGCGACGTTCGTGTCCAGACGATAGGGCCACGCGACGCGCGCGTGGCCCTGCCGACTCCGTCTCTAAATGAGTTGTCGAAACGAGCTGCTAGGTGAGGGCGATGCGGAATTGCGTCCCATCGTTGTTGACGAGCGTAAACACGCCGTCGTCGCCGCGCGTCCAGGTGGTCGTGCCCGAGAAGCCGTTATGGACTTCGCGCGACGTGCTCTGCGCCTGGATCTCTGCTATGGCTGCATCGATGTTGAAAGCTGCGTTCGTGATATCGAGGGCAGAGCTGGCGTCGCCGACCACCATCGTCTCGCCGGCGTAGTAGCGGGCCGTCCCGTCCTCGTTGACCTGGTAGCCGACGCCCCAGAAATCGTGGCCGGAACGGTCGCTTGCGACCGAAAGGTCGAAAAAGACGCCCCAGAAGCCCACGGGGTCCTCGATCGATCCGTTTTTGGGGACGATGACCGCAGCCGATTCAACGGTCATGCTGCCGCTGCTCCAACCCTGGTAGATCTGTATGATCGCCGAGGACACGTCTGCGAGCCGATAGAGCGTGGCGTCGCCGCGGTCCTCGGTCGATACGATCGTCCCCGTAAGGAACGGGCCCTTGTCCTGTTCAAGTCGGCCGATGGACAGCAAGAACGTGTCATCGGCAAGGGAGACGGAAAGCTGGTTGAACGTATCGTCAGGGTCGTCGGCGGCAGCAAGGGAGGCACCGGTGACCGGGGTTCCGTGCGGCAGGAAGTTGAACACGAGGACGATGGCGAGCGCGATGAGCGCAACGCCGCCCGCGATGGCTCCGACGACGATGCCCCAGCGCGACTTTTTCTTTGCGGGCTGCATCGCGGGCGAGGCGGCGACCGGTTGCATCGCGAATGGGGCGGAAGAAGCGGGCTGCTGGGCCGTCATGTGCGGCTGAGCGGGAGGAGCGGGGAGCGCGCCTCCGCACGCGCGGCAGTATCGAGCGTTATCGGAATTGACGGCTCCGCAATGAGGACAGAACATGGCTGCACCTTTCCCTCGAACGCGTCGCCCGGACGCGACTCATCTACAGGGCAGAGTATTGCCGGAACAGGTGGGCGCGTGTTGCGCAATAAAACCGGGGCATGGGGGCGATGCCCCATACGCAGCTCGCCTTGGCCCGTCCCTGCACGCATGAGGTTGAGGGCGTGGAGGGTTTGTGCGCTGGGCGCGACGCTTGACGCGTGCCGCCGCGTTGGTCATACTACATACGGTTCACGCACGAATCCGCTGCCAGAGACAGCCGGTGTGCAGGTCGCGAACGCGGCCATGCGCTCAAAGGGGTAACCCGCCAGCCGAGGTGGTCGAGCAGATATGTCTTCTCGCCCCCGTCGCTCTATGCAGCGCGGGGGCTTCTTTTTCTCAAGGCATGCCCCCGTCACGTCTTCGCACGGGTTTGTGCCGAGAGAAAAAGTAGAGGAGGTGTAATCCATATGCCACAGCAGTACAAGATCGATAAGGTCGCCGAGATCGAGTCTCGCATCGAGCAGAACAACGGTGTGTTCGTCGTCAACTACAACGGTCTGACCGTTAAGCAGGCTGAGACGCTGCGCCACACCCTGCGCGAGACCGGCGCCGAGATGAAGGTCTACAAGAACAACCTCGTCCGTATCGCTCTGAAGAACCAGGGCCAGCCCGAGATCGACGACATCCTCGTCGGCCCCGTCGCCTATGTGTTCTACGAGAACGAGCCCGTCGAGGCTGCCAAGGCCCTCAAGGAGTTCGCTACGAAGTCCAAGGGCGTGCTTGAGATCAAGGGCGGTATCTCCGAGGGTAAGGCCGTGTCCGCCGAGGAGGTCAACGCTATCGCCGAGCTGCCGACCAAGGACCAGCTCCTGGGTCAGATCGCCGGCCTCATCTCTGGCTTCGCGCGCGACATCGCTGTTTGCGTCAACGGCGTCTCCAGCGGTCTCGCCCGCTCGATCCAGCAGGTCTCCGAGCAGAAGGCGGCGTAACCGTCGCCTTCATCGCGGGCTCGCGCCCGCATCCCCGGCGCATAGTGCGCCATCCGCATAAGATCTCCCTGCAAGCCGCAGGGGAACCGAAAGGATTTTAAAATGGCTAAGCTTACCACCGATGAGATCATCGAGGCTCTGAAGGAAATGACCCTGCTCGAGGCTTCCGAGCTCGTCAAGGCTATCGAGGACACCTTCGGCGTTTCCGCCGCTGCTCCCGCCGCCGTCGTGGCTGCCGGCCCTGCCGCTGCCGCCGAGGAGGAGGAGAAGACCGAGTTTGACGTCGTGCTCGAGGGCTTCGGCGACAACAAGATCCAGGTCATCAAGGTCGTCCGTGAGCTCACCTCCCTTGGCCTGAAGGAGGCCAAGGAGGTCGTCGAGGGCGCTCCCAAGGCCGTTCTCGAGGGTGTCAAGAAGGAGGACGCCGAGGCTGCCAAGGAGAAGCTCGAGGCTGCCGGCGCTGCTGTCTCCCTCAAGTAACTTCTGGCAGGCGATGCGCCTGCTCGAGTTCGCAGCATAATCGCTGTGTCACAGGGGTCCGGGAAACCGGGCCCCTGTTTTTGTGTGAATCCCGGGCGCGCGCTCGCCCCGCTCGATTTCACGAGGGGCAGCGCGTCCCTTTTGTCACGTTCCCGCGCGTTTTGGGAACGGGCTGTGCCACAATGGCGTCATACGACCGTGCGCGACGAAAAGAGGATCTATGGGAAACGCCGTGGTCATCGACGAGAAGGACAACGTCGCCATCGCGATCGTCCCGATAGGCGCCCGCGAGCAAGCGCTCTATACACTGCCTGACGGCTCGCAGGGGTCGGTCGACGCCGTCGAGGACATCCCGTTGTTTCATAAGATCGCCCGCGTGGATATCGCCCGCGGCGAGCGTGTCATCAAGTACGGCGAGTACATCGGCATCGCGACCGAGGACATCGCCGCCGGCTCGCACGTGCATGTCCATAACTGCGTAAGCACCGACGCGTGGAAGGGCTCCGCCGACGCCGACGAACCGGTCGCCTCCGCACCCGCTCCTGCCGTCGAGGCGCGCACCGACGGTCCCGTGCGGACGTTTATGGGCTATCGACGCTCCGACGGGCGCGTCGGCATCCGCAATCACGTCCTCATCCTGCCCACGAGCATCTGCGCCTCCGATACGACCGAGCGCATCGCCCGCGCCGTGGAGGGCTGCATTACGTTCCACAATCAAAACGGCTGCTCGCAGGTGGATATCGACCAACAGGTCACCATCGATACCTTGGCCGGGCTCGCCGCCAACCCCAACGTGCACAGCGTGCTCGCCGTGTCGCTCGGCTGTGAGGGCTGCCAAAACGACCTGGTGGTCGACGCCATCAGGCAGCGCACCGACAAGCCCGTCCGCACCCTGATCATCCAGCAGGTCGGCGGCTCCATCCGCGCCGTCGAGGAGGGTACGCGCATCGCACGTGAGCTCGCCTGCGCGGCAGCCCGCGAACAGCGCGTCGCCTGCCCCGTCTCCGAGCTCATCCTGGGCACCAACTGCGGCGGTTCCGACACCTCGAGCGGGCTGGGCGCCAACCCGCTGATCGGCGAGGTTTCCGATTGGCTGGTCGCCCAGGGCGGCACCTCGGTGCTATGCGAGACGCCCGAGCTGTTCGGCGGCGAGCACATCCTCGCCCGCCGCGCCAAGACGCCCGAGGTCGCCGAGCGCATCTTGGGCATCGTCGCAGACTACGAGAAATACGTGCAGCTGTTCGGCGCCGAGATGCGCGAGGGCAACCCGAGTCCCGGCAACATGGCGGGCGGCCTGACCACGCTCGAGGAGAAGTCCCTCGGTTGCATCCACAAGGGCGGCCATGCCCCGATCTCGGCGGTCTACCCGTATGCGGCGCCGCTCGCGGCGGGCGAGGGCCTGGTCATCATGGATACGCCGGGCAACGACCCGTCGAGCGTGGGCGGCATCGTCGCGGGCGGCTGCCAGCTCGTGGTCTTCTCGACCGGTCTGGGCACGCCTACCGGCAACGCCGTCGCGCCCGTCTTGCGCCTGACCGCCAACCGCCGCACCGCCCAGACCATGGCGGACAACACGGATTTTGACGCCTCGGCCTCGATTTACGGACCCGAGACCATGCGCGAGCTGCGCGATGCGCTGATCGACCAGATCATCGACGTATGCAACGGAACCCCGACCTGCGCCGAGGCGCTCGGCTACACCGAGACCGCCCTGCCGCACATCTGCAACTATATGTAAGGAGCGCGCCGCGCCTGCACGCGCAGGGCGGCGACCGCACGAAAGGAGCAACGCATCATGGATCTGCATCTGGACGGCAAGGTCGTCATCGTCACCGGTGGCTTCAAGGGCATCGGCAAGGGCATCGTGTTCCAGCTCGCCCGCGAGGGCGCGATCCCGGTGGTCCTCAATCGCAAGGACGGCGTCGAGGACGCCTTCAGCGCGGAGCTCTCCGAGATCACCGACACCTTTGACATCCATTTCATCGACCTTGCCGACACCGATGCCATCGCGGGTATCGTCGAGGAGGTCGCTGCCAAGTACGGGCACATCGATGGCATCGTCAACAACGCCGGGCGCAACGACAATCTGGACCTGGAGACGACGAGCTGGCAGGAGTTCGAGGCGTCGCTCCATGGCAACCTCACCCATTACTTCGAGCTCGTGCACCGCGCCCTGCCGTACCTCAAGCGCTCGCACGGCTCCATCGTGAACATCTCGTCCAAGGTGGCCCTTACCGGTCAGGGCAAGACGACCGCCTATGCGGCGGCCAAGGGCGCCATCCTGGGCCTTACGCGCGAATGGGCCGCGGCGCTCGTGGACGACGAGGTCCGCGTCAACGCCATCGTGGTCGCCGAGGCCTGGACCCCGCTGTACGCCAACTGGATCAAGACGTTTGGCGACGAGGAGGCGCAGGCTAAGCGCCTGGCGCTCATCACCGACAAGATCCCCTTGGGCCATCGCATGACCACGGTCGAGGAGATCGCCGACACGACCTGCTTCTTGCTGTCCGACCGCTCGTCGCACACCACGGGTCAGTGGCTGAACGTCGACGGCGGCTACGTCAATCTCGACCGCGCGCTGTCCTAGCGCGATCGTCGTGCGGCGCATCGCGCCTGCCATGTGAGGAGAGAGGGGGGCTCGCCATGTCCGACCTGCGGGTTATCGACGCCCATTTTCACGTATGGGACCTTGCCGTCCAGCGCCTGCCGTGGCTTGAGGGCACCGACGGGAGCATCTCGAAGACCTATACATTCAGCGATCTTGCGGATATCTATGCGCAGATGGACGGGGTCGAGTTTGTCGGCGGCGTGTACGTCGAGGTCGACTGCAGCGATGCGCTCGCCGAGGACGCGATCGTCTACGACCTCATGGAGCGCGAGCCGCGCGTGCTCGCGGCCATGCTGCGTGGCTCGGTGGGGCCGGCCATGCGCGTGCCGCTGAACGCCGCGGGCATTCGCGAGCCGCTGCATGTGGACGGGGCTGCGCGCGGACGCTGTCTGGAGCCGTCGTTTATCGATGGGCTCGCGGCGCTTGCGGCGGCGGGCAAGCCCTTCGAGTCGTGCAACCGCGTCGGCGAGCTCGAGGATGCGTACCGGGCGTTCTCCCAGGTGCCCGAGGAGACGGTCATCCTCAACCATCTGGGCAACGTCGAGCGCATGGACGCCGCCTGGTGCTCGGCCATGGAGCGCTTTGCGGCCCTGCCCAACCTCTACGTCAAGGTCTCGGGCTACCCGACGGCCGATGCCGGATTCGTCCGCGAGCTGCTCGCCTTCGTGCGCGAGACGTTTCGCGCCGACCGGCTGCTGTACGCCTCCAACTGGCCGGTCGTCAACATGTACTCCTCGCTCGCCGAGCATTTCGAGCTCGTGCGCGATGCGTTCGGCGACGATGGGGACTTCTTCATGGGCAACGCGGTTCGCGCCTACGGACTGCAGATCGGAAAGGAATAGGCATGTTCGAAGGAATCTTTTGCCCCTCCATCACCATCACCGACGATACGGGCGCGATCGATCTGGAGCTGTGGGGGCGCCATCTCGATCATCTGGCCGACGCGGGCGTGGACGGCGTCTTGCTGTTCGGCAGCATCGGCGAGTTCTACGCGTTTTCGCTCGAGGACAAGAAGGCTGCGCTGGCCTTTGCGGTGGAGCGCGTCGCCGGCCGCATGAAGGTGCTTGCCGGCGTGGGCGACACCGCGCTCGACCGCGTGCTCGACTTCACGCGCTTCGCCGAGCAGGCGGGTGCTGACGGCGTCGTCGCCGTCTCGCCGTATTACTTCGGGCCCACCGACGAGGTCGCTCGCGCATACTTTGGCGCCATCGCCGAGGCAACTTCGCTGCCGGTCGTCCTCTACAACTTCCCGGCGCGCACCGGCACCGACCTGTCGCCGGAGCTCGTGGCCACGCTCGCGCGCGACCACGCCAATATCTGCGCCATCAAGGACACCGTCGACACGATCAGCCACACGCGCAAGGTCATCGCGGCGGTGCGCGCGGTGAACCCCGAGTTCTCCGTGCTGTCCGGCTTCGACGAGTACTACCTGCCCAACCGGGTCGCGGGCGGCAACGGCGTGCTGTGCGGCCTGACCAACGTGGAGCCCGAGCTCTTCGTCAAGATGCACGCTGCCTGCCAGGCGGGCGACGTCGCGACCGCCGTCTCCTGCGCCGAGCGCATCTCGCAGCTCATGGCGGTGTACGACGTGTGCGACCTGTTCGTCTCGGCCATCAAGGCCGCGGTGATGATCAAGGGTCTGCCTATCTCGACCAAGATCTGCGAGCCGGCGGTCCAGGCGACGCCCGAGCAGATCGAGCGCATCCGCGCCCTGCTCGCGTAAGGCGTTTGCGCGCGGGCGCACCGGGACCTCGGTGCGCCCGCGTTTGTGTTCACGCAGATTTCTCACAGGAGGTATCCCGTGGCGCTCGTCACCGTCAACTTCTTCTCGTCGGCGCTCATGCGCACGGTTCCCGTCAACGTGATCTTGCCGGTCGACAAACAGGAGGTGCCGGCGGGCGATGACGGCTCGTCCTCGCCCTATCGGCCCCATGTGCCCGAGGGCGGCTTCAAAACGCTCGTTCTTTTGCACGGCATCTTTGGGAACTACACCGACTGGGTGAGCGGCTCGTGCATTCAGCGCTGGGCGGAGGAGCGCGACCTGGCGGTTATCATGCCTTCGGGCGACAACCGCTTCTACCTCGATCAGCCGGCGTCGCACGACTACTACGGACGCTTCGTGGGCGAGGAGCTCGTGGAGATGGCGCGCGCGATGTTTCCGCTGTCGCGCGAGCGCGCCGACACCTTCATCGGCGGGCTGTCGATGGGCGGCTACGGGGCGCTGCGCTGCGGGCTTCGGTACCCCGAGACGTTTTCCCGTATCGCATCGCTGTCAGGTGCGCTGCTTGTGGATGACGTGGCGGCGCGCACCGACGATGCCGATCGCTATTTTTCCACCCGAAGGTTTTCCGAGGCGGTCTTTGGGGACCTGTCGAGTCTTGTGGGCAGCGAGCGCGATCCCCTGTGGCTGGCCGAGCGGCTGGCCGCCTCGCGGGAGCCGCTGCCCAAGGTGTACCTTGCGTGCGGACTTAACGACGGCCTGCTTTCCGTAAGCCGTGCTGCCCGGCGGCGGCTCGATGAGCTCGGCTTCGAGGTGACCTATCGCGAAGCTCCCGGTGGTCACAACTGGGCGTTTTGGAACGAGGCTATCGAGCAGGTCGTTCGCTGGCTTCCGCTTGGTCAGGCGCATCCTGGCGTGAACAGCGGCAACGTCGGTCTCGAGGACGTCGAATAGCCTGCGGAGGGCGGGGCGCAGGTGCCGTCGTGCTCTTTGAGTCGACAAAGCGGACACCGCGGCGTGCGCGGACGAGACGGGTTCCAGACGTTTTTCTGACATTCTCTTGATATCTGCGCATTTCCGGCGCAATTTTGGACGATGCGTCACGCGGGGTTGCCCTTTGGGGTACCCTGCCGCTTAGTGTTACGCGGCGCCCGAACGGGGCGCCATGACGCGGACGCGCACCGCACAAGGCGACGCGCCCCGAAAGGAACCGAAGCCGAATGAAGGCCATCATACCCGCGGCGGGCCTGGGCACCCGCTTCCTGCCCTCCACCAAGTGCACCCCCAAGGAGATGCTGCCGGTCCTCGACAAGCCGGTCATCCAGTACGTCGTGGAGGAGGCCCTCGAGCCCGAGGGCGTCGACGACGTCATCATCGTCACCTCGCCGGGCAAGCCCGAGCTGCTGAGCTACTTCCAGCCCGACCGCTCGCTCGAGGGGCTTCTGCGCGAGCGCGGCAAGGCCGCCTACGCCGACGCCGTCGCCGAGGCCGGCGGCATGCCCGTGGACTTCCGCTACCAGTACGAGCCGAGGGGCCTCGGCCACGCCATCCGCAGCGCCGCCGACGCCGTCGCGGGCGAGAGCTTCCTGGTGCTGCTGGGCGACTACGTCGTGCCCTCCCGCGACATCTGCACCAGGATGATGGAGGTCTCCGCGGCCCACGCCGGCGCCTCCGTGATCGCGGTGGCGCCCTGCTCGCCCGAGGAGGTGTCCCGCTACGGCGTGGTGGCCGGCGAGCGCGTGGGGTCGCTGCCCGGCGCCGAGGGCGCCGCCGACGACGAGCCGGGCGCGGTGTGGCGCGTCTCGGGCCTGGTGGAGAAGCCGGCCGCGGACGAGGCGCCCTCGAACCTCTACATCGTGGGCCGCTACCTGCTCAGCCCGCTCGTCATGGACCTGCTGGGCGACCAGCAGCCCGGCAAGGGCGGCGAGGTCCAGCTCACCGACGCCATGGCGCGCAGCCTGGAGCGCGAGGCCATGTACGCCGTCGTCGTCGACCCGCTGTCGGGCTACGACACCGGCACGCCCTCGGGCTGGATCGCCACCAACGCCCTCATGGCGGCCGAGGACCCGCGCTTCGCCGACGCGTTCTGGGAGGCCGTCGAGGAGCGCGGCGGGCTCAGGCGCTAGGCAACGAGCCTCTATCCTGATTTCAACAACTCAAAAAAGGGTCGCGTGATGCGGCCCTTTTTCGTGGCGTCATGTCACCCCGGAGACTCCCTGACGTTACGACCGGGCGGCTCCGTGTGCGCCGCGCAGCAGAGCGTCCACGAGCGCGTTGTCGCGCTTGTCGGGCGAGCCCAACGGCAGGCCGCACGCCTCGAAGAAGTGGCTGCCGGCAAACTGCCGGGCGCGGAAAGCGTCGTGCGCCCCGTCGTCCAGGTAGCGCACGCGCGACAGGCAGTCGGTGGTGGCGCAAAACAGCGGGCCCCGCTCGCGGACATAGTCGAGGTAGAGCGGCTCGCTGCTCCACAGGACGACGCCGGCGAGGTTTTCGAGTTCGTAGGCCACGGCGTATTGCGCCCACGGCACGCCGCGCGCACGGACGTAGCGGTCGAGTATGGATGCCATGCGCGTGACGCGTGCGAGCGTGTCGGCAGCGCTCATGATGCGCAGCCCCTCATCCGCGTCATCGGCGAGCCTGACTGCCTCGAACAGCTCCGTCTGGGCGGCGGCGCGCGCCTCGCCTTCGAGCAGCACGGCAGGCACCGACAGTTTCATCGATTCGTCGGCGAACAGCTCGATGGCCGAATGGGGAACGCGCGGATCGTCGCGGGTGGGAACGCTGAAGATGAGCGAGTCGTGCGCATGGTGCACACGGCAGGCCAAGCCGAGCCTGCCAAACCCTGTCCGCATGGTGTCTGCATGGGCGTTGATCTCTGCCCGCGAGGGAGTCTCGGCGCTTCGCCTGCCCATGCGGAACATGTAGAGGTTGAACAGGGGCGTGCTCGGATCGGCGTAGAAGACGGTGCGCCGGCAGAACGCGGAGACCTCCAGCCGGCGCCGCGTGGCCTTTCCGTAGAGCTCGACGAGAGCGGAGCTCGCCGCGGGTCCGGAGGTCGAGCCCTCGCGGACGTCGACGACGCCGTCGGCCACATAGGGCGGGAAGTCGCCCTCCATGACCTGAACGACGATGACGCCCTGCTCGGGGCTGGCGGGGTCGGCGATGAATCTCACGTCGATGCGCGGGGTGGGAGAGATGTGGCGCCGGCACAGCTCGCCGATGATCTGGCTGTAGTCCGCCGTAAGGCGCGGCACGGGGCAGAGCGACTTGTCGTCGTCGGCGATGCCGATGACGAGCCAGCCGCCCGCGGAGTTGGCGAACGAGGCGACGATCTTGGGGATCTTCTTGGCGACGGTGGGGGAGTAGCTGCGCTTGAATTCGAGGACGTAGCCCTCCTCGAGGTCGCGCAGCTGATCGAGGTCGGCATAGGTGACATCGGCCAGCGTCTTGGGTGCTCCGTGCGCGTCTTTGAAGGGACTGAACATCGCTACCTCCCGTCCGTTGTCCGCAGTATACCCATCGCACGGGCAAACGGAGGGTAGGGGTTTTCGTGCGACGGGGCGTCATGTGGACAGGGCTCGGCGGCAGGGTGCGCCGGGGCGTAATTTCACCCCAGGGGTT
>CASEEY010000057.1 GCA_949287055.1 uncultured Collinsella sp. | reverse complement strand
ACACGCGAATGGCCGTCCAGCACATCAGCTGGGCGGCCATTTTCATACAGCAGCGTAGTCTTCAGATGCTATTGCGATAGCGTTTGAATCATGTCTGGATTCAATTCCATTCCCCCATCGGTTACAAACTCACCTTTGAGATTCTGAGTAAACACATCGGCGAGACGAGCTCCCATCGGTCGGAAAGTCACAAAGGTCAGTGCCCCGGAAACGACACCGCCCACAACGGGCACCGCCTTGGTGATGGTCTTCTCAACCGTCTTCTTCGTCACCTTCTGGCCAACAAGGCTTCCGACCTTTTTGAGCATCGGGTACCAAACCGTTTTCGTGAGCGCCTTGGCGGCGACCTGTTTGCCCAGATTCGCCCCCACCTTGACCGAGGTCTTCGCGATTAACTGCGCTGCACCAGCCACGCCGAACATAGCGCCCAGATATGCCAGCACGCGAATCTTTGCCTCTTCGGGCATCTCGCTTGATCCATCTACAAACAGGCTGTCCTCTCCAAAGAGATATGCGAGCTGTTGGGCAAGATTGATTGCAAATCCAAAATACTGAACAACATCGGCACCGCCCGCAGCAACCATGGTTATCGGATTGGAAGGCAGGCCCGAAATAAAGGAAACGGCTGCGGTTTTGGTGGTGCTTTCGTTAATCACCTCTTCGGCCTTCCTCCGAAGCGAATCCGGAGTAAAAACCGCCTGCGGCCCCAATTCAATGATTTGGTCGAAGTAGGGCGACTTCCCAAAAAGTTTTGCCAGAAATTCCTCGCGATTAACCCGAATGATGGGCAATTGCGAGACGGTCGTCACCATGTCCAGCGCCGTTTTATATAGACCGTCTTCGGTGCTGACATCGATCGACACTTCGACCTTTTGATTGTTCTCCGATGCATCCTTTGCTTCGTTTTTTGCTCCGCATTTAGGGCAAAATGCCGCATCTCGAGGAATGGTTGCACCGCAAGATGAACACGCTGGCATGGCAGTTCCTTTCTCAAGCCTAACCGACAACAATGGCAGCGGGCTGTGCCCGAACATGGATACATCCGATATGAATCAAGCTGTCGTGATGCCCAGATAAACGCTACGACTCAAGCCGGTCTTTCGTCACTCCTTTTGACTCTCATATCCTACGTGCTCTCTATAGAGAGCACTCCACTATCATGCCGCACGTATGCTTGCAGCATGGATAACGTGCGCGAAAAGCGAGCTCTTGGCTCCAACATCCAGGCCGCGCGCGCCGAGCGCGGCATCTCTCAACGTCAGCTCGCCCTCATGACAGGGACGAGCCGCTCCTACCTCTGGAAGATCGAGATAGGAGCGGCTGATGTCGGTATCGATGTCCTCATCCGTATCGCCAAGGCGCTTGATGTGCCCGTGCACGAGCTCATCGATTTCTAAGCAAATCGCAAGTAACCTCTCGATGCCCTAAATTGGCGCTATTCCTTTTCGATGTTCACAACCGACTCACGGAAAATAGCGTCAAGCGTGAACTCATCATCGTAAAACGCGCTCCACGCTTCGGAGTTCAGGTCGTAGACCTCGGAACGCGCGTCAGAAATCGCGTCGTACACGTCGGAACGATAATCGGAGTAGAAGTCATATTCGTCAGAGCGAACGTCGGAAACCTCTCCATACTCCTCAGTATCGAACGCATCGCTCAAAATGCCGTCATAGAACTGATCGAATGCTTGCTTGTAGAGATCATCGTACACGGCATCGAAATAATCGCCGTACGCATCATCATAGATCGCATCGTAGTACGCCTCAATCGCATCGCTGACGGCATCGCCGTCCGTCACATCGATGGAGTCGATAACAGCTTGGTAATACACCTTGCTATTCTCCAGAACGCGCTCACCGAGCGCCTCTGTCTCACTTACCGTGAGCGCATACCAGCTTTCAACGGCGTCGACGTTGCTGACGTAACCGTCGAAGGAATCTCCTACCTTCTCAAATAGTGCGCTCTGTTCGTCATACAGCTTCTGCGCTGTGTCGCTGAAATCAGCCTGCATCGAGGCGAGGACGTCTTCCGGCGATCCATCGACAACCGGCTTCGACGATTGCTCTTGTTGACCGGTCGCCTCATTGCCGCCTGCAACCTGACCGTTATCTACCGTCTGTTCCTCTTGCGTCGATTCCGTCGTCGCCGGCGCGGTCTGGGTTCCCCCACAGCCGGCAAGCGCCAGCCCAAGGGCACCAACCAGGACTGCCATCACAGTTCGTTTCATCATATCCTCCAATCAAACGGATACCTAAAGCACCCAATTGCCAACGAGTTCGAGCCGATTGCCTTCACGCCTTTGTCTTCGCGCGGCGTCTTACCACGACCATCCACACGGCGGCGGCAACGAGCGCCACAGCCGCTACGATGTACACCGTAGGCGCCACGCCCCACTCATGCGTCGCATTGGGCAGCACACCTCGATCGGTGAAGTCCCACACGATAAGACGGGAAACCGCAAGCGTGAGCACGCCAAACACCGCAGAGCCGATGGGTTTACCCAAAGCGGCGAGCAGCAAAGCGAGCGCAGACAAAACCGCTGCGGAACCGATGATCGGCACGAGGATGGCGAATGCATTCCCGCTTCCCATCTGCCCGATCGCCAGATAGGCGCGCGCATATTCCAGCAGCGAAAGATCAACTGCATCCGCAGCGGTGATTCCCGCTTCCTCGGCAAACCAGACATCCGGCATTTGCGCTGCAGCCTGCCGGAAATCCTCACCAGCCGAACCCCAAGGCAGGAAGAAGGCCGCCAGCATCACCACGGCAGCAACGACCATCACGATCCGTGCCGCAAGCGCTTGCGAAGCGCCTCCTCCGCCATCCGTCGTCCGTACGTCTTCCATCTTTCAACCTTCCTATCGACATCCATCCCTATCCGCCGCGCAGGCGCGTGCGGCCTGCGCGAAGAACGCAAACGAACCGTTCCCGAAGACGAGCTCGATCGGCACGCCGTTTTCCGCTTCAGAAAAAAACGTCGCGAGCGCGCAAACGGCAAACTGGGAAGTGACGTCACCGGCATCCGCTGGCTCGCGCATGTCATCATCCACCCCGCTCCTGTCGGCATCCGACACCTGGCCGCACGCCACCTTATGCGCGATGTCCCATATGACTTGCTTGGCTGCTGTGCACGTCGGAGCAACCCCGTCGGCAACGAGCTCGACGATGCGCTCAACAAGTGCGGGGCACTCCGGGCCGCAGCCCGTCGCATCCTCGTCTCCACGCAGTACGGCGAGCAGCCAGGCGACTGCCCCATCCAGACCTGTGCGCACGCGCGCGGCGACTTTGGCATCCACGTCCAGAACGTGAACTGCCCTCTCGATCGCGCGCTCCACGCTGCGCGCCAGCGCCGCCTCCATCACCGCAAACAGGCGCTCCGTAGGCTGTGCTGCCACGGCGTCGGCCAAGCACTCGAGCGCCGCCAACTTACCGTCGTATTCCGCACGACGGTCGTGCAGCATCCGCGCCTTCGCGCGCACCGTCTGCTCGAGCGCATCCCCGTCCTCGAGGATGTCCGACACCGCGGACTCAACCTCCGCCAGGGTGAACCCTGCCCGCTTGAGCTGACCGACGAGATAGAACATATACAGGTCGCCCTCGTCAAAACGCGAGTACCCGGGCTTGGATACCGCCGGCTCCCAAAAGCCCAAGCCGCCACTTTTGGTGTTGTGGTAGCACAGGTCCTGGATCATATGCCGACTCAGCCCTGTCAGTTTTTCAACCTGCGATCGTTCCCACATCGTCGCCTCCCTCCCACCACATGCTGTACCGTCCGGCAACAGGACGGCAAGAATGCCGCGGCGAAGACGCGCATCGTCCGTCGGCTGACGATGCGTGTGGCGGTGCGGCCGTCCTGCCGCACCTCGGTTGTCGAGCCTGCCCATACGCAGCCCCTTCCTGGATCGTCCCGCCCCAAGATCCACTCGGGCCCTTCCAGAACGGTGCTTGCGATTTTCGCGAACAACAGCGCGACATTCCTCAGTTCCCAACTGAGGAATCCGATGGGGATTTGTGCATAGGCTGCCGACAGGCACGTGCGACGGCCTCGACCCGCCCGCGTCACGCGGGATGCCGGCAAATCTATTCAGCTGTTCTCAAAATGGTTATTCCGGCAACGCGGCACGCCGCAGCCCCTTACCAGGGCATGGCGTACACCTCGACGCTCTCGTAAGCCGGCGGGCGGCTAAGCCTCACCTCGAAGGTGGCCGTCTCGCCCTCGTCCGGCAGCGTTGCGTAACCCGTTTCGCCGAACACCATGGTGCCTTGCGCATCACGCAGCACGACGCACAGCGCCACGGTCGAAGGGTCAAGCCACATGTCGCCGCCGGCCTCGTCGAGCGTCACCTCGCCGACCACGCTGTCGTAACCGATGGAATCAGGGACAACCGATACGTTGTCGACGGTAAACGAGCTTTGCCGCTCATCGGTGCGCGTAACTTCCTGCGAGCTGGGGCGCGTAATGGTGAACTCAACGGAATCGGGCGCGACATCGTTGCCCGCGATGCCTCCGAAATACTGCACCTGGCCGGGGAAGATATCGCTCATGACATGCCTGTCGACCGACACGATGTCACCCGATGCGTCCCTTCCGGTCAGCGTCACCTCCGTGAAGTCGATCTTGAGGTCCTCGCTCGTGTTTTTGATGCCGTAAGCGAAGTGGAACAGCCCGTCGGTACCGCGCTCCCACCACGTCTCGACGAGCTCCAGCGAATCGAGCGGATCGACGTCGACGGGGCGCTCGACGCTATCGGACAGCGTCTGTCCATCTCCGTCAGGCTCTCCCTCCCCTTCGGCATCCCCCGCGACGCCGGAGTCCCCTTGGGCAGCCGCGTCGTCGGCATCGTCCGTCCCCTGTGCAACAGCGCTCGCGTTGCCTTGCCGCTGCGCCCGCGTCGCGACCTCGAACACGGCGATACCTGCCGCGCACAGCGCCAAGACGACAGCGAGTGCGAGCAGTATGAACTTGATAATCCGGCGATCTTTCGCCCTGGTGCGAGCAATGGATGCAGGCTCGGCGGAAGCGCGTCGGTCATCCTGTCTGACCTGCCAGCGATGCGGCGGCTCCCCGCCGACTGCCGTATCGACGCCGTCACCCGTGACGGCCTCCGCGCCGCCCGAAACGCCGGCATCCGTTCCGGAGGAACTGCGCTCAGCAGCACACGGCGCTTCCTCCGCGCAAAGACGCAAGGCGTGTGCCAGAGCCCCTGCGCTCGCAAAGCGTCGGCTCGGCTCGAAGTCACATGCCTGCTCGATAACGTCACGCAACGTCGGCGTGACGCGCGCGTCATCGGCAAACCGCTCCTCGTACGCCTCGTCTTCGGGGTCAACACCCGTCAGCATATATCCCAAAACGCATCCGATCGCATGCACGTCGCTGCGCGCATCGGCGCGCCCGAAGAACTGCTCGGGCGCGGCGAATCCGACCGTGCCTTTGGGCCGATCCTTTTTCTTGCGCGCATCCGTCAGCATGCAGGCGATGTCCATGTCGATCAGGTGGGCGCCATCGGCCGCCAGCACGATGTTTTTCGGCTTGATATCGCAGTGGACGACTCCGTGTGCATGCAGCTCTCCCGCCGCCTCGCACACATCGAGCGCGATGCGGACGGCCTCGGAGGCGTCCAAGGCTCCCCGTTGCTCAACGCGCGTCTCGAGCGTCTCGCCGGGAACGTAGGCATACACGACGACGAACGTGTCCGGCAGCTCATATGTCGCCGAAATCTGCGGCAAGCGCAGGCACGTGCAGGAGGAAAGCTCCGCCCATACCGAGCGGTTCGCCTGCTCGAGCGGAATCTTCTTGCGGATAAACGGGCCCGCGCCATCGAGCGTCACGCGCTCCGTCACGGCGCCGTCGCGCCTGCTCGCAAGCACGCGCTCCACATGGTAGGCCTCGTCGAGCCCCAACCCATGCATGACCCGTTCGTCGTCCATCCCCATCAGCCTCTCAGCCGGTTTTCACATGACGAACGGACATCCCGTCGTCATACGGTATCGTAGCGGAACATCGCATGTGCGCGCGACGGTATTGCTCTTTATCGAGAGCAATGTTGCCGATCAAAGCGCAAGCTCGGCGTCGACAAGCGTCTTCTCCCCCAGGCGCCACAGCTCGTCATCACAGGTGGCAAGGTCTTTTCCCTGCTCGATACACCAGATGATGATGGCGTCGCGGCGCTTCTTGGGCCACAGCTCCGCCATGCCGGACAGGCGTAGCAGCCGTTGGGTTTGCTTCAGCGAGCAACGCAGGCCAAACGCAAGCTTGATGGCGTTGTCGCGACCCGGTTTGCTTTTGCCCTGAAACATGTCGTACACGAAGGTGCTGTTGAGCTCGGACTCGCGAATCACATCGGCCTTCGACATGCCCTGTTCGGCGCGCAGCTGCTCCAGATAGGCGGTAAGCTCCTGAGAAACCAGTTGCTCATGGTCGAGATAGTCCTCTGGGCAGTCGGCGGCGAGCAATTGCTTCAGCAGATCGTCTGTCAAACGCTCCTCGGCCACTGCCCGCATCCTCCTTTCGCGCTCAAGCGCACACCCGACATGACCCGTGCACCACCATACCATCAAAGCAGGCGCGCCGACGCATCCCGCAGGGCGGAAACGCGTCGGCGCGCCGTATGGTCGTCAGAGCCGCACGCAGGTGCGGCCGCCTCGTTGCGCCTACTGCAGGCGTGCCACCACGGCATCGCCCATCGCGGCGGTGCCGAGGATCTTGTCGGCAGGCGTCGAGGCGTCGGCGATGTCGCGCGTGCGCAGCCCGTCGTCGAGCACGGCGGTCACCGCGGCGCGGACGGCGTCGGCGGCGTCGCCCATATCGAGGCTGTAGCGCAGCATCATCTCGACGGACAGGATCTGCGCCAGCGGGTTGGCGATGCCCTTGCCGGCGATATCCGGTGCGCTGCCGTGGCTCGGCTCGAAGAGCGCCACGCCGTCGCCCAAACTCGCGCTCGCGAGCATGCCGAGCGAACCGGTGATCTGCGCCGCCTCGTCGGACAGGATGTCGCCGAACATGTTCTCGGTCACCACGACGTCGAAGTCCGCCGGACGGTTGATGAGCTGCATGGCGGCGTTGTCCACGAGGACGTCCTCGAGCTCGACATCGGCATAGTCGGCATCGTGCACGCGATGGACGATCTCGCGCCACATGCGGCTCGTCTCGAGCACGTTGGCCTTGTCCACGCTCGCCACCTTGCCACGGCGCTTACGGGCCGCCTCGAAGGCCTGGCGGGCGATGCGCTCGATCTCGTACTCGCGGTACTCGAGCGTATCGTAGGCGCGCTGGCCGGGCTTGCCATCGGCGCCGGCACCCTCCTCGTCATAGAAGCGCTCGCGAACGCCGAAGTACAGGCCGCCGGTGAGCTCGCGCACGATCATCATGTCCACGCCGTCGATAACCTCGGGCTTGAGCGTCGAAGCGCCGGCCAGGGCGGAGAAGATCTGCACGGGGCGCAGGTTGGTGTACAGGCCGAGCTCCTTGCGAATCTTGAGCAAGCCCTGCTCGGGACGGGGCGCTGTGGGATCGGTGGTGTCCCACTTGGGACCGCCCACCGCCGCCAGCAGCACGGCGTCCGAGGCGCGTGCGGCGTCGAGCGTCTCGTCGGGCAGCGCGGTGCCGGTCGCATCGATGGCAGCACCGCCGATCAGCGCATCGTTGCACGCAAACGTGCATCCGAAGCGCTTGCCCACAGCATCGAGCACCTTCTTGCCCTCCGCCATGATCTCGGGGCCGATGCAGTCACCCGGCAGGCAGCAGATGGTATAGGTTTTCTTCACGTTGCAACTCCAACTCATCGAACTCGGACCAGATGCAAACGGGTTGTCGAGAGGCATGGTCACTCCCCTAGACGAACAGGCGGAATGGATGGAACCCGCGCAGACGCGAAGCGAAAGAGCGTGCTCCATCCGTCCCGTTGTCGTGTACTACTTACCGGCAGCGATGCTCGCCTTGGTACGGTTGACGATGCCGCCCGCCTCGATGATCTCGGCGATGAAGGGCGGGAACGGCTCGGAGGCGAAGGTCTCGCCCGTATCGACGTTCGTGATCGTGCCGGTGTCGGTGTCCACGGAAACCTTCGCACCGTCCGCGATGGCGTCAACCGCCTCGGAGCACTCGAGGATCGGCAGGCCGATGTCGATGGCGTTGCGGTAGAAGATGCGTGCGAAGCTCTTGGCGATCACGCAGGACACACCGGCCGATTTGATGGCAAGCGGCGCGTGCTCGCGGCTGGAACCGCACCCGAAGTTCTCCTCGGCGACGATGATGTCACCGGGCTTTACGCGCTCCACAAACGTGTCGTCCAGATCCTCCAGGCAGTGCGATGCCAGGTAGGCCGGATCGGAGCTGTTGAGGTAGCGCGCGGGAATGATGACGTCGGTATCGATATCGCGCCCGTAACGGAACGCGGTGCCTTCGAAATGCATGGGCTTTCCTTTCTCGGTATTCGATCCTGACAAGGGACGTGCCACGCTGTCAGGGTGCATGCCAGGCGGTGCGGATTACAGGTCAGACGGAGCGGCGATGTGGCCGGCCACGGCGCTCGCCGCAGCGACGGCCGGGCTCGCCAGGTAGACCTCGGAGGTCGGATCGCCCATGCGGCCGACGAAGTTGCGGTTCGTGGTGGACACGCAGCGCTCGCCGGCGGCCAGGATGCCCATGTAGCCGCCCAGGCACGGGCCGCACGTCGGCGTCGAGAACACGCAGCCCGCATCGATGAAGATGTCGGCCAGGCCCTCGGCCATGCACTGCTTGAAGACCGCCTGCGTCGCGGGAATCACGATGCAGCGCACATTGGGGTTGATCGTGCGGCCACGCAGCACCTCGGCGGCGGCGCGCATGTCCTCGATGCGGCCGTTGGTGCAGCTGCCGATGACAGCCTGGTCGATCGTGATGTCGCGGCTCTCGCTCACCGGATGGGTGTTGCCCGGCAGGTGCGGCCAGGCCACGCACGGCTTGATGTCGGCGGCGTCGATATGGATGACCTGGGCGTACTCGGCGTCCGGATCGGCGTGGTACTCGACGTAGTCGCGCTGGTTGCGGCCTTCGAGCCATGCGCGGGTCACATCGTCGACCTCCATGATGCCGGCCTTGCCGCCAGCCTCGATCGCCATGTTGGAGATGGTCATGCGGCCCTCCATCGACATGCTATGGATGGCCGAACCCGTGAACTCCATGGCCTGATACAGCGCGCCGTCCACGCCGATCATACCGATGATGTGCAGGATGACGTCCTTGGCCGATGCGCCGTCGGTCAGCTCGCCGTCGATCACGAACTTGATGGTCGGCGGAACCTTGAACCAGCAGCGGCCGGTGGCCAGGCCCACGCCCGCGTCGGTGGAGCCCACGCCGGTGGAGAAGGCGCCCAGCGCGCCATAGGTGCAGGTGTGCGAGTCGGCGCCGATGATCAGATCGCCCGGCACGACGGTGCCCGTCTCGGGCAGCAGCGCGTGCTCGATGCCGGCGCAGCCCTGCTCCCAGTAATGGGTGATCTTCTGCTCGTGGGCGAACTCGCGCATCTTCTTGGTCTGCTCAGCGCTCTTGATGTCCTTGTTGGGTGCGTAGTGGTCGGGCACGAGGCATACGCGGTCGCGGTCGAACACCTCGGTCGCGCCGAGCTCGTGGAACACATCGATGGCGATAGGCGCCGTGATGTCGTTGGCGAGCACGATGTCGAGATCGCACTCGACGAGCTGGCCGGGGCGAACCTCGTCGAGGCCCGCATGGGCGGCCAGGATCTTCTCGGCGACGGTCATGGGTCTTGGCATGGGTCGTTCTCCTTCAATTGCTCAGTGACAGGATGGTGTCAGCTACAAACTTGTCGGGTTACTTGGAAGCCGCCTCGCGCTGATCGGAGATCAGGCGGTTCAGCGCGTTGATATAGGCCTTGGTGGAGGACACGATGATGTCGTTATCGCTGCCGCGGCCGATGTAGACCTCGCCGCTGGCGGCCGTCACGCGCACCGTCACCTCACCCAGCGCGTCGATGCCGCGCGTGATGGACTTGATCGAGAACTCGGACAGGTCGTTCTCCACCGCCACGATCTGGTCGACCGCCTTGTAGACGGCGTCCACCGGACCGGTGCCGTACGCAGCGACGGTGTGTTCCTCGCCGTCCTCGTCCACCAGCGTGAGCGTCGCGGTCGGGGTGAGCGGGAAGCCGCAGGAGACCTGCACCGCACCGAGCGTCCAGATGGCCGAGCTCACGCGCTCGCGCTCGTGCACGATGGACTCCAGGTCCTCGTCGTAGACTTCCTTCTTCTTGTCGGCCACCTCGAGGAAGGCCTGATAGATATTCTCGAACTCCTCGTCGTTGAAGGTGTAGCCGAGCTCTGCCATGCGATGGCGCAGCGCGGCGTGACCGGAGCGGGCCGACAGGATGATCTGGGAGCCGGCAGCGCCCACGTCGGCCGGATCGATGATCTCGTAGGTGTCGCGGGCCTTGAGCACGCCGTCCTGGTGGATGCCCGAGGAGTGCGCGAAAGCGTTGGCGCCCACGATGGCCTTGTTGGGCTGAACCATGATGCCGGTGATGGAGCTCACGAGCTTGCTGGCGTGGCACAGCTCCTTGGTGACGATGTCGGTGTGCGCATCGAGCTCGGCCTCGTGCATGCGGATGGCCATGACGACTTCCTCGAGCGAGGTGTTGCCGGCGCGCTCGCCCAGGCCGTTGATGGTGCACTCGATCTGCGTGGCGCCGTTGCGGACGCTCTCGAGCGCAAGGGCGGTTGCCATGCCCAGGTCGTTATGCGTATGGACCGAGATGGTCACGTCCTCGATGCCGTCGACGCGCTCGCGCAGGTCGCGGATGCGCGCGCCGAACTCCCACGGCATGTTGTAGCCCGTGG
>CASEEY010000056.1 GCA_949287055.1 uncultured Collinsella sp. | reverse complement strand
AGCGGACTACTTCAGGCGCATCTGGCGCTCCATCTCGCGCAGCATGTCCATGTCGGACGAGCCGGAGCCCAGGCCGCCCAGGCCTCCCATGTTGCCAAGACCGCCGAGACCACCCATGTTCCCCATGCCGGGAATGCCGGGCATGCGCATCTTCTTGCCCTTCTTCCCCTTCTTGCCCTTCTTGCCGGAGGCCTGCTGCGACATGGCGCGCACGCGGCTCATCATCTTGTTCATCTCGCCCCACTGCTTCATGAGCTGGTTCACATCGGTGGGGGTGACGCCCGAACCGCGGGCGATGCGGGCGCGGCGCTGGCCGTTGATAATCGAGGGCTTCAGGCGCTCCTCGGCCGTCATGGACATGATCATGGCCTCGTTGCGCGCGAAGACCGATTCGTCAAGGTTGCCGCCCATCTGGTTGAGCATCTTCTGACCGCCGGGAAGCATGCCCAGGATGGACTTCATACCGCCCATCTTCTTGACGGCACGCATCTGCTCGAGCATGTCGTTCATGGTGAAGCCGTCGCGCAGCATGCGCTCGGCGCTCGCGATGGTCTCGGCATCAGCCGCCTGCTGAGCCTTTTCGATGATGCCGACGACGTCGCCCATGCCGAGGATGCGCTTGGCCATGCGATCGGGATAGAACGTCTCGAGCGAATCGGGCTTCTCGCCCATCGAGACGAACTTGATGGGCTTGCCGGTAACGGCGCGCACCGACAGCGCACCGCCGCCGCGCGCGTCGCCGTCGAGCTTGGAGATGATCACGCCGTCGAAATCGGTGCGCTCGGCAAACGTCTGGACGACGTTGACGATGTCCTGACCGGTCATGGCGTCGACGACCATGAGCACCTGATCGGGCTTGACCGCGCGCTTGATGTCGACGGCCTCCTGCATCATCTGCTCATCGATCTGCAGGCGACCGGCGGTGTCGACGATTACCACATCGCGCAGATTGTCGATGGCTTCACGCACCGATGCGCGGGCGATGCCGACCGGATCGGCGCCGTCGCCGCGGAACACCGGCACACCGATCTCGCCGCCGAGCGTGGCGAGCTGGTCGGCAGCGGCGGGGCGGTAGACGTCGCAGGCGGCGAGCAGCGGCGAGTGGCCCTGCTTCTTGAGCAGGTACGCGAGCTTCACGGCGGCCGTCGTCTTACCGGAGCCCTGCAGGCCGACGAGCATGATGACGTTGGGGATGCGGCTCGAGAGCACGAGCTTGCTCTCGGTCGAGCCCAGCAGCTCAGTCAGCTCATCGAGCACGATCTTGACGACGTTTTGCGCCGGCGTGAGTGATTCCATGACGTCAGCGGCCAGGCAGCGCTCGCGCGTCTTTGCGACGAAGTCTTTGACCACCTTGAAGTTGACGTCGGCCTCGAGCAGGGCCATGCGGATGTCGCGCATCGCGCTCGTGATGTCGGCCTCGGTGAGCTTGCCCTTGCCGCGCAGGCGGTCAAACGTTGAATTAAGGCGATCGGAAAGGCTCTCAAACATATGCGTGAAACTCCTATCGGATGTACCGGATGATGACGGGCAGGCTACTCGTCTGCACCCACGAGCGCGCGGCAGAAATCGCGGGGGTCGAAGCGCTGCAGGTCGTCGACCTGCTCGCCCACGCCGACGCGTAGGATCGGCAGCTTGAGCTTAGAGGCGACCGCCATGGCGATGCCACCCTTGGCGGTGCCGTCGAGCTTGGTCATGATGACGCCGTCGATACCGAGCGCCTCGTTGAACTCAAGCGCCTGGGAAAGACCGTTTTGCCCGGTGGCCGCATCGATGACGAGCACGACGCGCACCGGAACCGGGCCGCGCGCGCAGCGCTCGGCGCGCTTGCGCGTCACGTTGACGACCTTGGCGAGCTCGCGCATGAGGTCAGCGGAGGTGTGAAGACGCCCGGCGGTATCGATGAGGACAAGGTCGCTGCCCTCGCGGTCGGCGACGTCGAGCACGTCGTAGCACACGCTCGCCGGATCGGAGCCGCGGTCGCGTTTCACGACCGGCACGCCTGCGCGCTCGCCCCACACGTCGAGCTGCTCGATGGCGGCGGCACGGAAGGTGTCGGCGCTGCCGATGATGGTCTTGATGCCGGCCTTGGCCGAAGCGCTGGCGATCTTACCGACCGTCGTGGTCTTACCGGCGCCGTTGATCCCGACGAACAGGACGATCGAGGGAACCGAGGTGAACGGGTCCTCCCGGGGCTCGACGAATGTCTCGGCAAGTCGGTCTGCGAGCGCTTCGCGCAGCTGACGCGACGTCTTGAGGTTCTTGCGCGCCGCGAGCTCGCGCAGATCGTCGGTGACCGACATGGCGATATCGGCACCCATGTCCCCCATCACCAACGTGTCCTCCAGATCCTCCCAAAACGACTCGTCGACCTCGCCGCCGAAGTAGAAGATCTCATTCAGGGCCTCACGGCTGCGCTGCAGTCCGCGGGAAAGGTTCTCAAAAAGTCCCATCTATGCGTTCACGACCTTTCCGGTCTTACGGTCGAGCCTTTGGCTCACGACCCGGCTCACGCCGTCTGCCTGCATGGAAACGCCGTAGAGGACGTCGGCGTCCTCCATCGTACGGCGCTGGTGAGAGATGACAAGGAGCTGCGTGGTGCGACGCAGGTGGTCGATCGCGCCGATGAGCTTGCCGAGATTGGAGTCATCGAGCGCCGCCTCGACCTCGTCGAGCACGTAGAACGGCACGGTGCGCGTGCGATATACGGCAAACAGCAGCGCAAGAGCCGTCAGGCTCTTCTCGCCACCGCTCATGAGCGTCATCTTGGAGATGCGCTTGCCGCGCGGCTGCGCCACGACCTCGATGCCGGTCTCGGTGGGCCGCTCGGGATCGGTCATCTCGAGGTGAGCCTGACCGCCGGGGAACAGCATGCCGAAGACCTCGCGGAAGTTCGCGTCGACCTTCTCGAACGTGAGGAGGAACTGGCGCTTCATCTTGCGATCGATGGCCGCGGTGATCTTGGTGAGGGCGCCCCGGGCGTGCTCGAGGTCGGCGAGCTGCGCGGCGATGTAGTCGGCGCGCTCGCGCAGACGCTCGTACTCCTGGAACGCGACCTGGTTGACGGGTCCGAGGTTGTTGATCTGTCGCACCAGGTCGGCGAGCTCGCGCTCGCAGGCCGCGCGATCGTCGGGAGCGGGCAGCGTGAGGGCGTCCTCGAGCACCGTGGTCCCGTCGGCGGTGATGGCGGAGATGGCGTTTTCCACCTGGACCTCGAGCTTACCGCGCTCGACGCTCAGCTGGGATACGGCAGCGGTCGCCGCATCGACCTCCTCCTTTGCGCGCGCGACCTCGCCACGGGCGGTCTCGATCGTCTTTTTGAGGGATGCGGAGTCAGCCTCCTCGAGCGACGCCTGATCGCGCAGGCGCGCCGCCCAATCCAGGGCGCGCTCGGACAGGGCCTGATAACGGTCGTGGAGCGGATCGACACGCAGACGCAGCACCTCAAGGGAACGCGAGGACTGACGCGTGGCGCGGATGCGGCGATCGATGGACTCAAGACGGCGCTCGAGCTCGGGTGAGCGGGTCTCGAGGCTGCGGAGACGCTCGGTAGCCTGGGCGAGGCGTACCTTCGCATCGGCGAGCTTGCCGGCAGCCTCGGTGTCATCGCGACGAACGCGCTCGAGATCGTCGGTAGCGTCCTCGATCTGCGCGCCCAGGGCATCGGCCTGATCGCGAGCATCGTCACGGGTGCTTGTAAGCTCGTCGAGCTGCGGCTGCACGGCGCGAACAGCCTCGGCCGCCTGAGCGCGCCGGCGCTCCACCTGGGAGTGCTCCGCAACGGCGGCGGAAAGAGCCTGCTCGAGACGGCCGATCTCGGAGAGCAGCGATCGATGCTCACCCTCGAGTCGTGCGATGTCGCCAGCGATATCGCCATCCGCGGAACGAGCGGCCGCAAGCGCCTCGTTCGCCTCGACCGTGCGCTCGGTCGCGCGCTCGAGAACGACCGAGAGCTCGGGCTCCAGGTCCTCAAGTTCACGGATGCGACGCTTGCGCTCGAGCGTGCCGGCGTGCGCGTCGGCGGCGCTGCCGATGCGCACCGCGCCCCCCGAAAAGATTCGCGCGCCGTCAGGCGTCACATACGTGACACCGCTGATACGCGGTGCCGCGAGCGCTTCGTCGATCGAGTCGACGACATAGTAGGAGCCGAGCAGCGCAGCGGCAGCGGCTCCATAGCCCTCGCGCACCCGCAGGCGCTCGACGAGGCGGTAGCCGGCAGCGCCGACGGCGGCTTCATCGGCAGCGCCGGCGCGCGAAACGAGCACGGCCTCGCCATCAGACCCCTGCTGCTCGAGAGCGTAGGCGCCAAGCGACGAGAGCGCCTCGGCGTTGTCGACGACAAGCGCGTCGATACCGGTGGCAAGCAGGCCCTCGACCAGGTCCTCGAGCTCGGCGGGAGCTTCAATGACATCGCCCAAGCGCGCGCGAACGGTGCCGGCGTGAGCGCGCTGGACCTTCGCGGCGAGCGGAGAGGAATCGGACATGCGCTCGTCGATGCGCTTGAGGCTTGCAAGCTCCGAGGTCACCTCGGAGTAGCGCGTGCGCGCCTCGGCCTCTTTGGCGCGGCGGTCGTCGACGGCGGCACGGGCCGCCTCGATAGACGCCTTCGCCTCATCGCGGCGAGCACGCGCATCGGCGAGCTCGGCGTCGAGCTCCTCGGCGCGCACCCGACGGCTTTCCAGCGAAGCGCGAACCTCTTCGGCCTGCGCATCGATCTGCTCGAGACGCGAGGCGTACATGGAGTCCTCGAGCTCGGCGTTGGATACGGTTTCCTTCGCCTTGACGTAGCTCAGGGCGGCATCGTCAGCGGTGCGCTGCGCCTCGCGGCGCTCGCGGGTCAGGCGCGCGATGAGCTCATCGAGCTCGACGCGCCGCGCGTGCAGCTGCTCGGCGGCGGGGGCAAGCTCGGCGACGTCGGCCTGCGCGACCTCGGCGGCAGCGCGGACATCATCGAGCTTGGCGCGCACGTCGGCGAGCTCCTCGGCAGCCCGCTTGCGCTGATGCTCGGCACCGGAAAGGGAGCCGCGCATCTCGGAGAGACGGGCGACCATGTTGCGCCCCTTCTCCTCGAGCAGGCGCATATCCGATCCGATGCGACCGACGACGTCCTGCATATGGCGGCGCTGCTCGCCCAAATCGCCGACGAACAGGCCCTTTTCCTCGAGCATGACCTGGAGCTTCTCCAGCTCGCGCTCCTTTTCGGACAGGCGGTAGCGGGACAGCTCGACAGCGGCGGAGGCTTCCTTGGAGCGGGATTCCAGATCGGTCCAGCTTGCCTGGAGGCTGCGCAGCTCGTCGACGGCAAGAATCTGCGTGAGCTCGCGGGCGCGAGCGGTCAGGTCGCGGTGCTTGCGCGCGCGATCGACCTGGCGCTCAAGCGGCCTGAGCTGACGATTGATCTCGCGGCTGATATCGCGAGCGCGCGTCAGGTGCTCATCCATGGAGGCGATCTTGCGCGCAGCGCGCTCGCGGCGGCGCTTGTGCTTGGAGATGCCGGCTGCCTCCTCGATCAGCGCGCGGCGCTCCTCGGGCCTGCTCTGCAGGATCGAGTCGAGCTTTCCTTGGCTGATGATGGAGTGGGTATCTTTGCCCAAGCCGGAATCATGCAGGATGTCCTGGATATCCATGAGGCGGCACGGGCTCGAATTGATGAGGTACTCGGACTCGCCGGAGCGATACATGCGGCGCGTGATGGCCACCTCGTCGAACTCGACGGGCAGGACGTGGTCCGAGTTGTCGAGGACAAGCGTGACCTCGGCCACGCCGACGGGCTTGCGGGCCGACGATCCGGAGAAGATGACGTCCTCCATGGCCTGACCGCGGAGCTGCTTGGCGCTCTGCTCGCCCAAAACCCAAAGGATGGCGTCGGAGATATTGGATTTACCCGACCCGTTCGGGCCCACGATGACGGTGAGTCCCGGCTCGAACGTCATATGGGCGCGGTCGGCAAACGATTTGAATCCCTTGAGGGTCAGCGACTTGAGATACACGCGAACACCCCGCTAACCGAGCTTGCGCTTCAAGATCACACCGTTATGGGTGTAACCCATGCGCTCGAGGGCGTCCAGGGCGGCTGCAGCCTCGGCCTCCTTCTTGGAAGACCCGCTTCCCCGCCCGCGGCGCACGCCGTCGACGATCGCCACGGCGGTAAACGTGGGCTCATGCGCGGGGCCGCTGCTATCGACCAGCTTGTAGGCGGGAGCCTCCATGTGGTCGCGCTGCACGCATTCCTGCAGATAGGACTTGGGATTCGTCGGATGCTCAGCGCGCTCGGTGGCAAGATGCGGCTTGAGGGTGCGATTGATGAAGGCCTCGGCGACATCCCAGCCGCCATCGAGGTACAGGGCGCCGACAAGCGCCTCGTAGACGTTCTCGAGCGCCGAGTGCATGCCGCGAGCACCGGTGCCCATCTCGGACGAGCCGAAGATGATGCACTCGTCGATGCCGAGCTCCTGTCCTACCTCGGACAGGGTCATACCCGACACCAGGGACACCTTCAGACGCGTGAGCTTGCCCTCATCGAACTGCGGATAGGAGCGATACAGCGCGAGCGCGACGACGGACCCCAAAATGGAGTCGCCCAAGAACTCGAGCCGCTCATAGGAGGCGTCGACGGGTTGCCCCTCGACCGCCGAGGGATGGGTAATGGCCGAGCGGAGCAACACGCGGTCGCGGAAGGTGTGACCGCAGATCGCTTCCACTCGGGCGATCTTATCGGATACGGGCACGCGCTAGCCCTCCTGAGCGGCAATGGCGTCGATGGCGTCGGCGACCGACGAGATGGACAGCAGGCGCTCCTCGTCGAACTCGATGCCGAACTCGTCCTCCATGGCGGTGACGAGCTGAAGCCGGTCGAGCGAATCGGCATCGAGGTCATCGAAGGTCGTCTGCTCGGTGATCTGATCGATCTCCACGCCAAGGATGTCGGAGGCGACATCGGCGACCTTGTCGAAGATTTCAGTGCGCTCCATGAGCGTACTCCTTTCATGAGGGCGGGCGGGGTGCCCGGCACCTCAAGATTCTACCCGTTCGCACACGCGGCTGAAAGCGCGACGGCTTAGCGCACGATGTTATCCATCGAGGCAGCAAGCATCTCCACAAGATTGCCGCGCACGGCGTTGGCGGCGGTCAGCGTTCCGTTCTTGACGGCCTCCACGCTCGTCGCGCCGTGTCCGATGACCACCACACCGCGCAGGCCGAGCAGCACCGCGCCGCCGCGGGCGTCGCCGGAAAGCTTCGCCTGGATGGCCTTGAGCCCGCGCTTGACGAGAAGCGCCGCGACCTTGCCGCCGATCGAGCCGAGCAGCACGCCCTTCAACTCGTGGAGCAAAAGCTTCGCCGCGCCCTCGGTGCACTTGAGCGCGATGTTGCCCGAGAAGCCGTCGCAGACGACCACATCGACGTTGCCGGAGGTCAGATCGGTGCCTTCGCAGTTGCCGGCAAAGCCCTTGACGCTCGAACGCATGAGCGGGAAGCACTCCTTGGTGAACTGCGATCCCTTCTTGTCCTCGGTGCCGTTGGACAAAAGGCCGACACGCGGATTGGCGATGCCGCAGACGATGCGTGCATACGTCGCACCCATCTGGCCGAAGCGCACGATATCCTCAGGCTCGACGTCAGGGTTGGCGCCCATGTCGGCAAGAACGGTGAAACCGCCCGCACGGTTCGGAATCTCGCTGACGATGCAGGGGCGGATGGGGCGCTTCTCCCCTTCCGCGTTCACGTACTTGAAGGGGGTGACGTACGCCGTGCCCGCGGCGGTGACCGCACCGGTGGAACCGGCGGAGAAAAAGCCGTCCGCCTGCCCCTTCTTGATGGCGCGGCACGCAAGCACGATAGAGGACTTGCGCTTGTGCATGACGGCCTGGATGGGATCGTCCTCCATGGCGATGATATCGGGAGCGACGAGCGCCTCGACGCGCTCGCGCTCGGCGGCGAACGGCTCGACGATGTCAGCGGGACCGGCGGCGATGACCTCGAGCTCCGGATCGGCGGCAAGCGCCGCGTCGATACCGTCGAGGACGACCTTCGGCTCCTCGTCGCCGCCCACGACGTCGACGGCGATACGTACCTTCCTCATAGGGCAATCCCCCTTAACGACAAATGGCCGACTCTGCGAGCCGGCCATACGGTTCCATATCTCTCACGCTGCCAAAGACACCTGCGCGATCGAAGAGACGCCACACGCTACTCGGTGACGATGACCTCGCGATCCTTGTAGTAGCCGCAGTTGGGGCAGACGTGATGGGGAAGCTTGACGGCGCCGCAGCGAGGGCAAACGGAGCGGGAGGGGGCGTCAATCTTCATGTTGGCGGAACGACGGGTGTGAGTGGCTCCGCGGCCCTTCTTTTGCTTAGGTACTGGCATGATAACCTCTCTTTTACTGTGTCTCGGCACGATTACGCGCAAGTAGCGATATTAGCATAGTGTGCGCGTGTGTCCAGCTTTTTATAATCTCCACATGCAGGTAGCTGCCCCTGAGGGCGCTCACCCGACCCTTACGCGTCGAGCTTCAGGTTCTTCAGCGCGGCAAACGGGTTGTCGTCGCTGTCGACCCAAGCCTGCTGGGCGGCCGTATCGCACCCGCAGGGCCCCTCGTTGAGGTTGGCGCCGCAGGTCGGGCACAGCCCGGCGCAGTCCGGTCGGCACAGCACGACAAACGGCGTGTCCATAACCATGGCGTCCCAGATCGCTCCGGACAGATCGACCGTGCGCTCAGGGCCGACGAGCTCGAAACCGTCCTCGTAGGCGTCGGCGTCCTCGGGCTCCTCGAACAAGTAATACTCCTCGATCTCGCCCGCGATGTCAAAGCGGGCGGGCTCGAGGCAACGGTCGCAAGCACCCTGGGCGTGCGCGCGGACGATGCCTGTAACCAAGATACCGTCTCCGGCATTGGTGAGCACGACATCGTACGAGACGCCGTCGGCCAGAGAGAAGTCCTTCTCCCCTGTCGAATAGCCGTCGAGCGCAACCGTCTCGGCAAGCGCAAGCGACTCGCCGGGGTTTTCGAGGCGGTCGGCGAGCTCAATGACAACCGGCTTCATGCCGTCCATCGCTACCAGGAACCGTTCTGGTTGCTTGCGCCCTCGTTGAGCTGCTGGCGGCAGCGGGCAACCGTGGAGGTGAGCGATTTCAGGTTCTCCTCGAGGTGGGTGAACACCTGCTCGGCGTAATCCTCGGCAGCGTAGCGGGTCTCGCGCTCGTACTGCTGGGCGCGCTCGCGGATATCGTCGGCCTGCTGCTGCGCCAAGCGCACGATCTCCTGCTCGCCGGCGATGGTGAGCGCCTGCTGCTGAGCGTCGGCGATGATGGAGTCGGCCTGCGCGGTCGCGCTCGCCATGAGCTCGTCGCGCTCCTTGAGGATGCGGCGGGATTTCTGCCACTCCTCGGGGTAGCTCATGCGAATCTCGTCGAGGATGTTATAGAACACCTCGGTCTCGATGACCTTGAACTGGGCGGATTTACCGAAAGGGGGCTTGGCTTCGTCGATGATGCCCTCAAGCTCGTCGACAAGGCTCTCGATCCTCTCGCCGGGGAAGTTGTCGCCAGCCATCAAGTCTCCTTCCGTTGGCTGCTATCAACAGCTTATAGTATCACATGCAACATGGTTGGCCGACATGGCCGCACCGTTGTGTTCCTTACTTGTAGTGCTCCCGCAAGGCCGCCACGACGTTTGCCGGAACGAGCGTGGACACATCCCCGCCGAACGAGGCGATCTGGCGCACGACGGACGAGGAGATGTAGCCGTACTGCGGGGCGCTCATGACGAAGATGGACTCAAGATCCGAATCCAAACGATAGTTGAGGTCGGCCTGCTGAAGCTCGTACTCGAAGTCGGTCATGGCGCGCAGGCCCTTCACCAGGGCGCCCGCCCCTTCCTCGCGAGCGAAGTCGACGAGCAGCCCGCGAAACGGCTTGACCTCGACCCCATCGAGGTCCCCGAGCGCCTCGCGCGCGAGCTCGACGCGCTCCTCGAGACTGAAGGTGGGACCGGACCCGTTCTTGCCGATAGACGCCGCGACGGCGACGGTCACGCGCGGAAAGAGCCTGCGGGCCCTCGTCACCACATCGATATGGCCAAAGGTGATGGGATCGAAGGTTCCCGGGACAAGCGCATGCTCGATAACGGTCTGCATGGGTGGACTTTCTGATCGAAGGGACAAAACGAAGAGACGGCGGCGTCAGTCGAGCCGCAGCAGGTCAACCGCGGTCGTGCCGTAGCGCTTCTCGCGCACGACGGAGAAGCCTTCCGGCCGCGGGCCCGCATCGCTCGCCGAGCGCTCGGCGATCGCCAGGGCGTGCGCGCTCAGCAACCCGTGTCGGGCGAGCGCAACCAGCAGCTCGCAGGCGGGGTCGGAGCCGAGCGCATACGGTGCGTCGATGAACACGAGGTCGAACGGGGCGCCGACCAGGCGTCCGCGCGCCGCGTACGCAAGCACGTCGCCGCAGGTCACGCGATAGCGCTCGCGCTCGCAGCGAAGCGCCTCGAGGTTGGAGCGAACCAGGGCGGCGGCCTTGCGATCCGTATCGTAGAACGAGGCGAAAGCGGCTCCACGCGAGAGCATCTCGATGCCGAGCGCACCGGAGCCGGCAAAGGCGTCGAGAACGCGAGCCCCTTCGATACCCTCGTCACGCGCAGATTCGATCATGGAGGCCATCGCCTCGCGCACGCGGTCGGTCGTCGGCCGTGTGACGTCACGACCGATCGGCTCCGACAGCCGGCGTCCACGCCACTGGCCCGATACGACTCTCATCCCCCGCTCACCTCCTTGAACACGTCGCCGTATTTGTCGATGACACAGTAGCGCACTGGGCGCGTCGCCGTCGAGTCGAGGCGCGGTGCAGAGCGCAAAAGCTCCACGGCGTCCGCATGCGCCGCCTCGATC
>CASEEY010000055.1 GCA_949287055.1 uncultured Collinsella sp. | reverse complement strand
GGTGCGGTCAAGCGCCTGTCCGCCATCAACTTCTCGGTCGTCAAGGACATGATGCTCACCTGGGTGTTCACGTTCCCGGGCTGCGGCCTCATCAGCTTCGTGATGGCCAAGCTCTTCATGATGTTGTTCTAGGAATCATATGCAAGCCGACGCGCCGCCGCGCGCCGGCTTTTTGTTGCCGAAGCGGTTTTCTGGTACAGGAAGGAAGAACTCGTGGCAAGGAAAAAGGATTCGTTCTATTTCGATTCGTTCGTCGCATGCGCCAAGCTCTCGAGCCAGGCTGCCCGCCTGCTCGCCGATATCATGCGCTCGTATGATCCGGATGCCATCAAGCAGCACATCGATGAGATGCACGCCATCGAGCAGGCTGCCGACGAGCACAAGCACGAGGTGCTCGACGCGCTCGTCACCGCGTTCGTCACCCCGATCGAGCGCGAGGATATCGCTGCGCTGAGCGACTACCTCGACACGGTCGTCGACCGCATCGAGGGCGTGCTGCTTCGGCTGTACTTCGATAACATCCGCACGATCCGTCCCGACGCCCTGCCGCTCGTCGAGATGATCGAGCGCGCATGCGACGAGATGGGCACGCTGCTTGCTGAGCTCTCCCAGTTCAAGCGTTCCAAGACCCTGCGCGAGCACGTGATCGCGATCAACTCCATCGAGGAGGAGGCCGATTCGCTCTACATCGAGGCCATGCGCACGCTTCATACGAGCTGCGAGGACCCGATGGAGGTCTTCACCTGGCACGAGGTCTACACGTTTCTCGAGTACTGCGTTGACAGCGTCGAGCACGTCGCCGACACCGTCAGCAGCATCGTCATGAAGAACAGCTAAACTGACGATTCCGCGGCAGGTCTGCTACCGTTGCGTCCGCCCCTCGATTCCGTGCGCGTTGCCGCGCCTGTGCGCGGCGATGCGCGCTCGGATTCGGGGGGCGGACGTTTTTCATGGCGCCACGGCGACGTTGATCGGTTTGCCACAGGTGAGGCACAGGTAGAATGGATGACGCCGGCATGCGCTGGCGTCATGTCGTTTGAAGGGCTGATATGGAGAGCTACATCACGTTGCGCGCAGGCGCGGAGGCCACCGGTGAGTTCCTCGACCGCAAGAGCCGCTTTATCGCACAGCTGGTCCATGTGGAGAGCGAGGAGGAGGCCTCGTCCCATATCGCGGCGGTTCGTGCGCGGCACTACGATGCCCGTCACAACGTCCCGGCCTGGATTTTGGCAGACGGGCGCGAGCGCGCGAGCGACGACGGGGAGCCCCAGCGCACAAGCGGCATGCCGACGCTCGAGGTGCTTCGCGGAGCGGGGTTGCGCGACGTATGCTGCGTGACGACCCGCTATTTCGGCGGGACGCTGCTGGGGCCGGGCGGCTTGGTAAGAGCCTACACGGCGGCGGCGCAGGCAGCGATCGAGGCGGCGCGCGCGGCGGGCGACCTGGTCGAGATGACACAGGTGGTTCCCGTGGACGTGCAGATGGAGTATGCCCAGTACGAGCAGGTGCTCCATATGGCGCAGGGCGCGGGTGCGCATGTCACGGGCACTGACTACACCGATTCCGTCTGCATGCACCTTGTGTTTCGGGCGGGGGAGCAGCGGGCGTTTCTGGCGGCGTTGACCGAGCGCATGGCGGGCAAAGAGCGCGCGACCGTGGGTTCCGTGCGCTTCGATGAGTTTTAGGAGAACATGCCGGACGTCTGCGAGGACGGCGTCTGAGGCTCGTGTTATGCGCCGCGCCGCTGATCGATGATCGCGCAGGCGAGCTCGACTGCATCCTCGATGCAGCCCTCGCAGGTGCGAAGCATGCCGGTATCGGTTCCGATGCCCTTGAGCTCGCGGCAGACGGTCGAGCCGTTTTGCGCGCGGAATCGCTCGAGGAGATCGCGAACGAGCAGATAGGTTTTGCCCTTCGTGGTGCCGGGTTTATCGATGCCGGCGCTCGACTCTTGGCTGAGTACCATGACGGCGCCCGAGAGCGCACCGCAGGTCTCGGTATGGCCGCCCATGCCGCCGCCGAATCCCTCCGAAAGCGCATACATCGTCGCGGCGTCGATTCCGACTTCGTCGGCAAGGGCGCAGGCGACCGCTTGGGCGCAGTTGTACTTGAGTTCCGCGCGCAGGGCGACGGCGCGCTGCGCAAGCTCCGGAGCGCGTGCGGTGAGGGCGGTGGATTCGTTCATGGCCTGCCTTTCGGGATGCGGTGAAGTGTCAGAGGATGTCATCGAGCATGATACACCGGCGGCATCCCGTGCGTGGCCGACGCGAATCCCGAACGTTGCCGCTTGCATAGCTTTTGTTACATCGGCGCCGCGGAGTGCGAACTTTTGCGCGGTGCAGTATCCTGTCATACGACATCGCTCGAAAGACAAGGAGACGACATGACCGAGCGCATTGGAACGACGTGCGTGCAGGGTGGCTATCGCCCCGGCGACGCCCAGCCCCGCCAGATTCCCATCTATCAGTCCACGACGTGGAAGTACGACACGTCGGAGCATATGGGCAAGCTGTTCGACCTCGAGGAGAGCGGCTATTTCTACACCCGTTTGCAGAACCCCACGAACGATTTCGTCGCTGCCAAGATCTGCGAGCTCGAGGGTGGCAGCGCCGCCATGCTCACGAGCTCGGGCCAGGCGGCAAACTTCTTCGCGGTCTTCAACATCGCGGGCTGCGGCGACCATGTCGTCGCGAGCTCGGCGATCTACGGCGGCACGTACAACCTGTTCGCCCATACCATGGCGCGCATGGGTCTGGAGTTCACGTTCGTGTCCCCGGACTGCACCGACGAGGAGCTCGAGGCGGCATTTCGCCCCAACACCAAGTGCGTCTTCGGCGAGACCATCGCCAACCCTGCGCTCGACGTGCTCGATATCGAGCGCTTTGCAGCCGCCGCTCACGCCCATGGTGTGCCTCTGATCGTGGACAACACGTTCCCCACGCCCGTGATGTGCCGTCCCATCGAGTGGGGCGCCGATATCGTGACGCATTCCACGACCAAGTACATGGATGGTCACGGTGCTGCGGTAGGCGGCGCCATCGTGGATTCCGGCAACTTCGACTGGATGGCGCACGCCGACAAGTTCCCGGGCCTCACGACGCCCGACGTGAGCTATCACGGCGTCGTGTACGCTGAGAAGTTCGGCCTTGAGGGAGCGTTCATCACCAAGGCGACCGCGCAGCTCATGCGCGACTTCGGATCCATCCAGTCGCCCATGAACGCGTTCCTGCTCAACATGGGTCTCGAGAGCCTGCACGTGCGCATGCCCCAGCACTGCAAAAACGGCCAGGCCATGGCCGAGTTCCTGTCCGAGCACCCGAAGGTTCGCTTCGTGAAGTACCCCGGGCTTCCGACCGATCCGTACTACAAGCTCGCGCAGAAGTATCTGCCCAACGGTTCGTGCGGCGTGGTGAGCTTCGGCTTCACCGGCGGTCGTGCGGCAGCCGAGCAGTTCATGAAGAGCCTCAAGCTTGCCCAGATCGCCACGCATGTCGCCGATGCGCGCACCTGCGTGCTGCATCCGGCGAACGCCACGCATCGCCAGATGAACGATGTGGAGCTCGAGGCCGCCGGTATCGCGCCCGATATGGTCCGCCTGTCGTGCGGTATCGAGAGCACCGAGGACCTGATCGCCGACGTCGAGCAAGCGCTGGCGACGATCTAGACGCACGTTCGCAAAAGATCTGAAGCATAGGCAAAGGGCGCGTCTTCGGACGCGTCCTTTTTTTGCGCAGGTGGGGGACAGGACCGTCGCACAAAAAAGCCCCGCAGCTCGACGCTGCGGGGCTTGAGAGGTCCTGCGATGTGGACGCGCTACTCGGCGGCGTTCTCGTAACCCTCGAGCTTGGAGGTGCAGTGCGGGCAACGGGTCGCGTCGTCGGCGATCTCCTGGAGGCAGTAGGGGCACTTGCGGGGCTCGGGAGCGGCCTCCTCCTCGGACTTCTTTGCAAGACCGGCCTTCTCGATGGCCTTCTCCTTGAGGTCGTTAAAGGTGTTCATGCCCTTGATGATGATGAACACGGCGACAGCGGTGATCAGGAAGCTGATGACCGCGGAGATGAAGGCACCGAAGTCGATGGTCTGGCCGTTGAGGGCAACGGAGAGGCCCTTGACCTCGGGGCTGCCGCCGATGGCGGAGATCAGCGGCTGGATGATGGTCGAGACGAGCGAGTTGACCACCGAGGTGAACGCGCCACCGATGATGACACCGACGGCGAGGTCGACGACGTTACCGCGGCTGATGAACTCGATAAACTCCTGAACGATGCTCTTCTTGTCCTGGGACATGGTGCTCCTTACAACGAGGGTGTCGAAATAACCAACCGCTCATTATGGCGGCACTCTAGCCCTGCTCCAATAGCTAAACTGAAAGATGAAGCAAGGCGACAAAAAACACCCCGGGCAGCGCGTGCCCGGGGTGTCGGGAGGCGTGTCTACTCGTCGCCGAAGCTGATGCCGAGCGCCTTGGCCTCGCGGATGAGGTCGCACTCAGGATCGACGTACTTGAGCTTGCCGGCGACCTCGCCCAAGGGGGTGCGCGTCATCTTGCCGCCGATCTGGGAGATCATGTAGCCGTACTCACCGGCAAGGCAGCCCAGGGCGGCTTCCGCGCCGCACTGCGTGGCGAACACGCGGTCCTGAGCATCCGGCTCGCCGCCGCGCTGCGTATGGCCGGGGATGGCGACGCGGGTCTCGCGGCCGGTCGTGGCCTCGATCTCTCGGGCGATGTCATAGACGATCGAGGGCGAGGTGCGCTCTGCGAGCTTCTTTTTGTACTCCTTCTTGGAGAGCTTGGCGTCTTCCTTGGAGATGGCGCCCTCGGCGACCGCCACGATGGTGAAGCGGCTGCCGCGTTCCATGCGGCGCTCGATGGTGCTGATGACGTTTTTCATCTCAAAGGGGATCTCGGGGATGAGGATGACGTCCGCGCCGCCCGCGACGCCGGCGTACAGCGGAATCCAGCCGACCTTGTGGCCCATGATCTCGATGACGAACACGCGGCCATGGCTGGACGCGGTGGTGTGGATGTTATCGATGCACTCGGTCGCCACCTCGACGGCGCTCGAGAAGCCGAAAGTGCGCTCGGTGCCCCAGGTGTCGTTGTCGATGGTCTTGGGCAGCGCGATGACGTTCAGGCCCTCCTGCGCCAGGCGGTTCGCGGTCTTGGTGGATCCGTTGCCGCCGAGCATGAACAGGCAGTCGAGGCGCAGCTTGTGATAGGTCTGCACCATGGCGGGGACCTTTTCCACGCCGTCGGCCTCGGGCGTGTCGAGCATCTTGAACGGCGTGCGGCTCGTTCCCAAGATGGTGCCGCCGCGCGTGAGGATGCCGCTGAAGTCATGCGGCGTCATGACGCGGAAGCGGCTGTAGATAAGCCCCTGGTAGCCATCCTCGAATCCGTAGATCTCGAGGCCGTCTTTGCAGTTGTTCTCAAGCGTCTTGACGATGCCGCGCATCGTGGCGTTGAGCGCCTGGCAGTCGCCGCCGCTCGTGAGCAGACCGATCCTGAGCATGTTGTCCCCCTTGTGCTCGCTGATTGTTGACCAATGGAAGTGTAGCGCAACGTGCGCCCCGCGATATGGCGCCATGCTGTGATTCATCGCTCTTTTCGCGGATGGTCACACGAGCGGGGTCGCTTTTTCGCGCGTATGAGCTGCGTCGTGGTATCCTGCAATGCAGAGGTTTCGCGCAGGAGGCGTCGCGCATGCGGCGGGGAGAGGGTTGCACCATGAAGGAGCTCGAGGATCGTATCCGCCAGGACGGCATCGTGAAGGCCGGCAACGTACTCAAGGTGGATGCGTTTCTCAACCACCAATGCGACGTCGAGCTGTTCGACCGCATGGGTGCCGAGTGGGCCCGTCTGTTCGAGGGCGCGAACATCAACAAGATTCTGACCATCGAGGCGAGCGGCATCGGCATCGCCTGCATCGCCGCCCAGCACTTCGGTAACGTCCCGGTCGTGTTCGCCAAAAAGGCGCAGTCCATCAACCTGGATGGCGAGCAGTACGCCACGACCATTTATTCGTTTACCAAGAAGCGCGAGTACCCCGTGATCGTCGGCAGGCGCTTCCTGTCGCCGGATGACCACGTGCTCATCATCGACGACTTCCTGGCGAACGGTTGCGCGCTCGAGGGGCTCATCACCATCGTCGAGAGCGCCGGCGCGACGGTCGAGGGCATCGGCATCGCCATCGAGAAGGGTTTCCAGGGCGGCGGCGACAAGCTGCGCGAGCGCGGCTACCACGTCGAGAGTCTGGCGCGCCTGGTGGGAATGGACTGCGAGACCGGCGAGCTGACGTTCGCCTAAGGGCATGCGCCCACCATCCATACGCAATCGAAACGCTCCGTGCGGGCGCGCTGTCGCGCGTGCCGCCTATCGTGTGGGCTTGAGCACGTCGAGTTCGGCGGGCAGGCAGGTCACCGTCGCGCGTGTCGCCTCGATGCGCTCGCCGTCCGCCTGGATGGGGTAGTCGGCGGCATCGAAGGCGAGGTCGATGCGCGCGGTCCGCTGGGAATGGATGAGCTTCGAGCCGAGGTGGTGCCCGTTTTTCGCCGAGAGGAACAGCGGCAGGGCGATGACGCGCGGCACCGGACCGTTCGCATAGCACACATCGAAAAGACCGTCGGTCGGGTCCGCATCGGGGCAGATTCGATACCCTGATCCGTAGGTCGGACCGAGCTGTATGGCAAAGATCAATGTGCGCAGCCGGCGCTCATCCTCGCCGTCTATCGTTACCGTGGCGGGGTAGTCGCGGTACCGTATGCCAAAGGTCTGAAGGCCGCTCAGCGTATAGAGGGGCGCCCCTCGAAGGCCGGTGGAGGCGCGGAGCGTGTAGGTTCCCAAGCCGATCGCCGCGTCAAGGCCGAACGAGAACGTCTCGACGAAATACTCGACTCGGCGTGCGCTTGCGGGTCCCCGCGCGGGCGTGTATTCCACGCGCCCGACGTCAAACGGCGTCTTCTCGCACGCGAGGATACGGGCGAGATCGGTGTCGGAGGAGACCTCGGGAATGCCGAGGGTCTTGGCGAAATCGTTGCCCGAGCCCACGGGGACGACGCCGAGGGCGGGACGATGTTCGCGGTCGATGCGCATCAGTCCACATGCCACCTCATGGATGATCCCATCGCCCCCCACGGCAAGCACGCTGTCGAATCCCGCGGCGTCGGCGGCAAGCTCGATGGCGTGGCGCGGGCCCTCGGTGCACACGAGCTCGAAGCGGTCCTGCCCGTGCAGGTACATGGCCAAAAACCGCCGGAGTCGCTCGCCGACCTCACCGGCTGCGCCCGATTGGGCGGCGGGATTCACGATGATAAGCGTCCGTCCGAGTGCGTCGGTGCCCCTCATGCGTGTTCTCCTTCGGATTCGGTGGCGGACGTTCGCTCGCCCGCGATGACCGCCTCGACCGTCTCGCCCTCGTCGGCTGCCAGCGAGCGCCGCTTGGGGGTGACGATGCGCTGCGCGGGGTAGACGCCGCGATGGCCGGCGACAAGATAGCTGATGAAGGCGACGATCACGAACCAGTTCGCCGCCTGCCCGCCGAACAGGTCGACGGCGAGCATGACGGTGGTTATGGGCACGTTGAGCGCGGCGCCGAAGACCCCGATCATGCCGAGGGCGGCCATGAAGCTCGGTTCGATGTCGGAGATCTGGCCGATCCAGCCGCCGAGCGATGCGCCGATGCCAAACAGGGGCGTCACCTCGCCGCCCTGAAAGCCCGCACCGAGCGTAAGCGCGGTCATGACGAGTTTGGCGAGCGCGTCGAGCGGGCCGGTGCGCCCGGAGAATCCGGCACCCACGAGCCATTCCGACAGGCCGCCGTACCGGTACAGGCCAAAGACCGCATACGTGGCCAGCAGGACGAGCGAGCCGGCGAGCGCCGCTGCGAGATAGCTGGTGAACCGCGCGGCGTAGAACTTGCGGACAGCTCTGATGGCGAGAGAGAACAGGCGGGCGACAAGGCCGAATACGATGCTCGAGACGACCACGATCGCCAGGGTGGCGGGCTCCATGGTCGGCACGGACGAGATGACGTTGACGCTGTGGTGCACCCCGCACAGGCGCGCGACCGCATCACCGGTAAACGAGCCGACGAGGCAATAGAGGCCCGCGCTGTAGTTGAGCTTGCCGATCGTGCACATCTCCATGCCGAAGAAGGCGCCGGCGAGCGGTGTGCCGAATACGCCGCCGAACGCCGCGGAGATTCCGGCGAGCATAAGGTCTTGCCGGTCGCGGCCACCGAGGCGGAAGATGCCCGCCACGTTGCTCGCGATGGTTCCGCCGATCTGCACGGCGGTGCCCTCGCGTCCCGCCGACCCTCCGGCGAGATGTGTCGCGATGGAGCAGAAAAACGTGAGGACTGCCATGCGCGCGTGGATGGGGGTGCCGGTCACCGAGCTGTCGATGACGAGGTTGTTGCCGCGCGCCGCGCGCAGTCCGTGGTTTCGGTAGATCCACGCCGTCGCCACGCTGACGACAGGCAGCAGCGCGAACAGCCACAGATGGCGCTCGCGCGCGGAGGTCGCGATGCCGAGAGCCGTCAGAAACGCCCAGGCGGCAACGCCCATGAGGGCGGACACCAGCACAGTGAGCGCCAGGGTCCTCATGCTTGCGCGCATGTTGTCCCAATCGCGGGCGGCGTCGTCGGCGAGCGTCCGCTCGGTGTGCGCCAGCTCCAGCCCGAGGGCGCTCACGAAGCCGGTGCCGTGACGGCGCGCGCGGCGCAGCATATCGGTTGGCGGGACGGGCATAACGACTCCTTGTGCATCGTGACGGCAACGAAGCAATTATACGCCGGCCCTCCGCGGCGCAGGAGACGTCGGTGCTTCCTTTGCCAGTCCGTTTCTCGGTCCCTGTGCCGGCGTTGCGCCCCTTCCGCCATCCGTTTGTCTGTCCGTTGGCAGAAGGGGTGCAGCCTGGATCGTAATCTCGTGATAGATTGTTCTTGGATGAGAATGATTTATCGCGAGAAGGGGAGGGCCTTCCATGTCCAAGGAGATGATCTCCCTTGAGACGGCGCAGACGATCGTGCTGGATCACGTGCTTCCGACGCCGCCCGAGCGCATCGCTTCGTGGCTGGCGGCAGGGCGTCCGCTCGCCGAGGACGTCGTGACCGATATCGACTTGGCGCCGTATGCTAACAGCGCCATGGACGGCTATGCCGTCCGGGCTGCCGATCTGGTTGGCGCAGGGGAGAGCGCCCCGGTGGTTTTGGATGTGATCGGACACGAGGCCGCCGGCGAGGTGTTCGATGGCGTTGTCGGGGCCGGTCAGACGATTCGAATCATGACGGGGGCTCCGCTTCCCGACGGCGCCGACGCGGTGGTCAAGTATGAGATCGTCGAGGTGCTGGAAGGCGACGGCAACGAGGGCTCTCGGGTTGCCTTTCGCCATGCGGTCCCGGTCGGCAACGACGTGCGCCGTGCCGGCCTCGAGGCCCGCGCGGGCGATGTCGTGATGCGCGCCGGCGAGGTGCCGAGCGCGGCGGGTGTGGGCCTGCTCGCGTCCGCCGGCGCTGCCGAGGTCGCCGTCCACACCCGGCCTGTGGTCGGCATCATCTCCATCGGGTCGGAGATCGTCGACCCCACGCGCGTTCCCCGACGCGGGCAGATCCGCGACGCCAACGCGTCGGTGCTGCTCGCTGCGGCACGTGAGGCGGGTGCCGAGCCGCGGTTCTTCGGCATCGTGGCCGACGACCCTGTCTCCATCCGCGAGCTTGTGATGCGCGCCGCCGCTGAATGCGACATGGTCATCACGAGCGGCGGCGCTTCTTCGGGCGACTACGACTACGTGACGGCGCTCGTGGCGCAGGAGGGCGAGGTGCTGTTCGACTACATCTCGCTGCGACCTGGCAAGGCGATCACCTTTGGCATGGTGCGCGACGTGCCGTTCTTGGGCCTTTCGGGCAACCCCGCGGCCGCGGCTGTCGGCTTCGAGATGCTCGCGCGCCCGGCGATCCGCCGCATGCTGGGCTTTTCCGCGGGTCCGCGTCCGGTCCAGCTGGCTCGCATCGCCCACGACGTGCCCAAAAAGCAAGAGCGGCGCTACTACAATCGCGCCCGGCTGACCCGCGACGGCGATACCGGCGAGCTGGTGGTCATGGAGGCGAAGAGCCAGGACTCCTCGCTGCTCGGCACGTTACAGCATGCGAATTGCCTCGTCATGGTGCCCGAGGGCAGGCGGGGGTACGCGGCGGGCGACGCGGTGCCCTGCGTGCGCATCGATGTCGAAGAGGGTACGGTCCTGTAGCGAAGAATCGACGGAGCGCGGCGGGCAAGCCGTTGCGCCCCCGTGTTGGACCCGGAGGTCGCCATGAATCTATCCTTTGCCATCATCACCTGTTCGGATACGCGCGATATCGCATCCGATGAGGCGGGCGGCGCGCTGGCCTCGCTTGTCGATGAGGCGGGCTGGACGGTTGTCGAGCATGTCGTCGTGCACGACGAGCGGGCGCGCATCGCTTCGGAGATCGTGCATGCGGTCGATGAGCTCGCAGCAGATATCGTTATCACCTGTGGAGGGACGGGGCTGTCGCCGCGTGACGTCACGCCCGAGGCGACGCGCGACGCATGCGAGCGGGATGTGCCCGGTATCGCGGAGGCCCTGCGGGCGTACTCGATGACCAAGACGCGGCGGGCGATGTTGTCGCGAGGCGTGTGCATGCAGCGCGGGAAGTCGCTGGTCGTCAATTTTCCGGGTTCCACGAAGGCGGCGCGCGAGAACTGGGAAGCCATTGCGGACCAGTTTGAGCATGCGGTGCGGATGGCGACCGGCGAAGGACACTGAACCATGGGTTATTTGGGGACGTGTTCCTTTCAACCCATTGCTTCCGCTTGCCGCCCAAGCCCGGGGTTGGTTGGGGACGTGTTCCTTTCAACCCATGGCTTCCGCTTGCCGCCCAAGCCCGACCGTTCCTCTATCCGATACCAAGTCTTCCTTGCGCACGTCTTCTATTATTCTCAACTGAGTATAATGCTGGGAAATGGGTTGGTTGGGGACGTGTTC
>CASEEY010000054.1 GCA_949287055.1 uncultured Collinsella sp. | reverse complement strand
TGCGCTCGAGAAAGACGATCCCGCCATCGCTGCGCGCCTGTCCTTCGATTTCTCGATCATGAACTCGTTTGACTACTACACCGGGCTCGTGTTCAAGGTGTATGCGGCGGGCATGTCGGAGTCGGTGGGCTCCGGAGGACGCTACGACGCGGTGCTCGACGGTGCGCTCGAGGGAGTGCCGCACGTTCCCGCCGCGGGCTTTGCGTTCTCGCTCGAACGGCTCGAGGCGGTGCGCCCTGCCGGCGAGCAGGCGGAGTCCGCCGCTCCGGGTGCGGGCGGGGATGGTGCCATCATTCGCGACGTCGCGGCTCCGCTGCGCATCGCGGTGCCCAAGGGGTCGCTGAACCGGGATGCCCTGGATGTCCTTGAGCGCGCGGGACTCGACGTGTCGCCGCTGCGCGATCCGGGCCGCCATCTTATCTTCCGGGCACGCGACACGCGTTGTGGCGAGGGGTCGATCGGCGAGGTCGAGTACATCATCGTGCGCCCGACGGACGCCCCGGCCTTCGTGGCGTGTGGCGGTGCGGATTGCGGCATCTGCGGGCGCGATTCGCTCATCGAGGCCGACTACAACTTGCTGCAGCTCGTGGACCTGGGATTTGGCGCCTGCCGCTTCATCGAGGCTGAGCCTGCGTCCGCCGCGGGAGCGGCCGAGCATGCCTATGCGCGCCGCGGGAGCCTGCGCGTGGCGACCAAGTATCCGCGCATCGCGAGCGCGTGGTACGAGCGCCGCGGCATCAACGCGGACATCGTGACGCTTCACGGCAACATCGAACTTGGCCCCATCGTCGGCATGACCGACCGCATCGTGGACATTACCGCCACCGGCACGACGCTGCGCGAAAACGACCTGGTCATCACCGGCGAGATCATGGATTGCACCGCCCGCTTCTTCGTGAACCCCGGCCGCGCGCGCATCGACGCCCGCGTCCGCGAGCTTGCGGCGCGCCTGGCGGCCCTTGGGTAGCGGTATCGCCGCCCGCCGGGCGGACGCTCCGGTGCAGCCATCATCTTCGTCATCCACCTGCTGATTGCCGCCCGCGCGGACGGACGCTCCGCTCATGCGGCCCGATTTCGCAGCGGAATCCGGACTTACCTCGCGAAGTGAGTGCGTCGTTTTGGAAACGGCGTGTATAGCCATACCTTCTTCCAGAGAATGCGCAGGTAGACGAATTGCTACTTCGCCGGTATACAAAGGGGTTCTGAAACGACGCACTCACTTCGCGAAGGACCGCGTGCCGACACCTTTCGTAACCAACGTATAACGCACGACGTCTCGCGTTGTGGGGGAAACTTTATCGTGATAAAGTCAAAGCGCACACCCGCGGGCGCACGGTCGCATGGCCGTGCGCCCTTTCCAGCTGATTCGCCGTCGGTTTCGGCCGAAGGCTGTTAGGAGAGAGCCCATGAAGACCGTCACCCTGGCGTCAGGCGAGCGCCTTGCCGCGGAGATGCTCACGCGCGAAGGCGTGCTGCCGGCGGACATCACGGCGTCCGCGCAGCGCATCATCGACGAGGTCCGTCGCGGTGGCGACGATGCCCTGCGCCGCTTCTGCCGCGAGTTCGACGGCGTGGACGTCGAGGACTTCCGTCTGCCGCTCGAGCAGATCGACGCCGCGCTCGAGGGGCTCGACCCTTCGTTTGTGGCGGCGCTCGAGAAGGCGGCGGCGCAGATTCGCACCTTCCACGAACGCGAGGTGCAGCAGTCGTGGTTTACCACCCGCGCCGACGGCACGATGCTCGGCGTCAAGGTGACGCCGGTCGCCGCGGCGGGCATCTACGTGCCCGGCGGTCGCGCCCAGTATCCCTCGACGGTGCTCATGAACGCCATTCCCGCCAAGGTGGCGGGCGTGGAACGCGTGGTCATGGTCACGCCGCCCCAGCGCGACATCGCCCCGGGGACCTGTCCCATCTCGCCGTACACGCTCGCCGCCGCCAAGGTCGCCGGCGTGGACGAGGTCTACACCGTGGGCGGCGCCCAGGCCGTGGCGGCGCTTGCCTACGGCACCGCATCCATCCCGCGTGTGGAGAAGATCACCGGCCCGGGTAACGCCTACGTGGCGGCCGCCAAGCGCCTCGTCTCGGGCGATGTCGGCATCGATATGGTCGCCGGCCCCTCCGAGGTCTGCGTGCTTGCCGACGGCACCGCCGAGCCGGCGGTGATCGCGGCGGACCTTATGGCGCAAGCCGAGCACGATCCGCTGGCCGCGTGCTACCTGGTGACCTGCGATGCGCGGCTCGCGCACGACGTCGAGCGCGCCCTCGAGGTGCTACTGGCGGCGAGCCCGCGCGCGGACATCACGCGCGCCTCGCTGGACGATCAGGGCATGATGATCATCGCTGCGGACATGGAGGCCGCCGTCGACGCCGTCAACACCATCGCCCCCGAGCACCTGGAGCTGCACTGCGCCGACGCCTTGGGGCTGCTCGGATCCATTCGCAACGCGGGCGCCATCTTCGTGGGCGCGTGGAGCTCCGAACCGCTCGGCGATTACGTGGCCGGGCCCAATCACACGCTACCCACCGGCGGTACCGCGACGTTTTCCAACCCGCTGTCGGTTGAGGATTTCGTCAAACGCTCGTCGGTCATCTGCTACACGCCTGCCGGCTTGCTCGCCGACGCGCCTGCCACCCAGCGTCTCGCGCAGGCGGAGGGTCTGTGGGCCCATGCGCTTTCGGCCGGCTTGCGCCGCCGCGCGCTCGAGGAGGGCGCGGCGGCGGTTCAACTCGACGCGCTCGCGCAGACGGACTTGACCTCGGTCGCATGGCCGGATGACGACCCGGACGTCGTGGTTCGCGGCGCCGGCGTGCCGGGGGAGGGGAGGTAGCATGGCCGAGCTTTCCGCACGCATGCGCTCGATGGTGCAGCCGTACCTTGCGGGCATCGAGCCCTACGACCCCAACTTCACCCCGACGCGCATCAACCTGTCAGCCAACGAGAACACCTACCCGCTTCCCGCCGACGTGCGCGAGGCGGTGGATAGGGCGCTTGCAGCCACGCCGCTCAACCGCTATCCCGATCCCATGTCCAACGAGCTGCGCGACGAGCTGGCGGCGCGCCATGGTGTCGCGCGCGAGAACATCTGCGTGGGCAACGGCGGCGACGAGCTGCTCTTCAACTTTCTGCTCGCCTTCGGCGGCGAGGGGAGGCAGCTGCTCAACTGCCCGCCGTGCTTCTCGGAGTACGAGTTCTTCGCCTCTCTGACCCGCACCGGCGTGCGCAACGTCCGCCGCGACCGCAAGACGTTCGCCCTCGACGAGCGCGCCCTGCTCGCAGCGGCGCCGCATGCCAGCCTGGCGATCATCACCTCGCCCAACAACCCGACGGGCGATGTCGTCGAGTGCTCGTTCATCGAGCGCCTGTGCCATGCGTGCCCCGGCCCCGTTATGGTCGACGAGGCCTACATCGAGTTCGCGGACGCGGGAACCTCGACGGAAGGGCTGCTTGAGGACTGCCCGAACCTGGTCGTCCTTCATACGCTGTCCAAGGCATTCGGCGCGGCGGGCATTCGCTGCGGCTACGTGATCGCTGCCCCGGATGTCATCGAGGTGTTCGCTGCGATTCGGCAGATCTACTCCGTCAACGTGCTCACGCAGGCAGCGGCGGCCGCCATGGTGCGCGCCCACGATGCGTTCTCACCCGTGGTGGAGCAGATTCGCAGCGAGCGCGAGCGGATGTACCGGGCGCTTGCGGCAGACGGGCGCCTGACGGTGTGGCCGAGTCAGGGCAATTTCCTGCTCGTGCGCATGGAGGGGGCGAGCCGCATCCGCGAGCGCCTCCGCGACGAGTTCTCGATCCTTGTGCGCGATTTCTCCTATGCGCCGGGGCTCGACGGCTGCCTGCGCATCACGGTGGGCACGCCCGAGGAGAACGACGAGGTGCTGGCCGCGCTTGCGGCGCTGCTAGACTAACGGATGAGGCGCGGCGATACGCCGCCCTCCGGGACCGCGAATAACGAGGAGGTGCGATGCCCATGGCGCGCACAGCTGAAGTGACCCGCACGACGGGCGAGACCGATATCACCATCAAGCTCGATCTGGACGGCACGGGCATCTGCGACATCGCGACCGGCGTGCCGTTTTTCGACCACATGCTCAACGCCTTCGGTCGCCACGGTCAGTTTGACCTGACGGTGCACGCGACCGGCGACGTCGAGGTCGACGCGCACCACACCGTCGAGGACACCGGCATCGTGCTGGGGCAGGCCTTCGCGGCGGCGCTCGGCGACAAGGCGGGCATCGCGCGCTTCGCCGACGTCGCCATCCCCATGGACGAGACACTCGTCATGGCGGCGGTGGACATCTCGGGGCGCGGCCAGGCCTATTGCGACCTGCCGCTGCCGACCGAGCGGGTCGGCGCGTTTGACACCGAACTCGCCGTCGAGTTCTTCTACGCGTTTGCGCGCGACGCCCGCGTCACCCTGCACGTGCGCGAGCTCGCCGGCGCCAACAGCCATCACATCATCGAGGCGGCGTTCAAGGCGGTGGGCCGCTGCATGCGCTTTGCCTGCGAGCTCGACCCGCGCGTGGTGGGCGTGCCGTCCACCAAGGGGTCGCTGTAGCGCCGGAGAAGGGCACGGCGCGGCTGCGGCGGCTTGCTTCGGCCCCGACCCGCGTCCTGTCCCATTTTTCTCCTGGCCCCAATTGGGACATCTGAGAGGAGCGATATGCCGACGATCGTCGTCATCGATTATCACAAGGGCAACCTGTCGAGCGTGGCACGCGGCCTTGCGCGCGCGGGCGCCGAGGCGGTTGTGTCCGACGACCCCGAGCGCATCCGCGCCGCAGATGGCCTGGTGCTGCCTGGCGTGGGCTCGTTTTACGACGCGATGGCCTTCATGCGCGCCACGGGCCAGGACCAAGCGGTCATCGATGCCGTCGCGCAGGGCTCGGGCACGCCGTTTTTAGGGATCTGCCTGGGGCTTCAGCTGCTTTTCGAACGCGGTGACGAGGGCGTGCCGTCAGATGTCGAGGCTGAGCGCGAGGGCGACGCGAAGGGTTCCGGCCTTGCTCCCGGCACGGTGTTTGAGGCCGAGGGCGCGCGCTGGGTGCGCGGCCTGGGCGTGCTGCCTGGCTCCTGCACGGTGCTGCCGTCGCATCGTCTGAAGATTCCGCACGTCGGCTGGGACCAGGTGCATCTGACGCCGTCGGGCGCCGCCTGCCCGCTGCTGCAGGGCTTCGACGAGGGCGCGAACCTCTACTTCACGCACTCATACGCGCTCGACGAGGACGTGGACGCCGCCGACATCGCCGCGCGCACGTTCTATGCGCGCAATTTCGGGTCGGTCGTGTGGCGCGGCAACATCTACGGCTGTCAGTTCCACCCCGAGAAGTCCTCGGCGCACGGCCACCAGATGCTCGAGAACTTCGTGCGCATCGTTGCGGCGCGCGCACAGGAGGTCCAGGAGGTGCGCTCATGATCGTCTTTCCCGCTATCGACCTCATCGCTGGCAAGGTGGTGCGCCTGGAGCGCGGCGATCGCGCCCATATGAAGGTGTACTCCGAGGACCCGGTTGCCCAGGCGCACGCGTTTTTGGAGCAGGGGGCCACGTGGGTGCATGTGGTCGACCTGTCCGCCGCCCTCGAGGAGGACGACGAGGCGCGTCGCGCCAACTCGGAGGCCATCTGCGCCATCTGCCAGATCGAGGGGCTGTCGGTCGACGTGGGTGGCGGCGTGCGCTCGCTCGCGCGCATCGACGAGCTCGCCGGGTACGGCGCCCGCCGCATCGCGCTAGGCACGGTGCTCGTGACCGAGCCGGGGTTTGCCGAGGTCGCGGCCCGTGGATTCGGCAATCTGCTCGTGGCCGACGTCGCTGCGCGCGACGGCCAGGTCAAGATCAACGGTTGGCGCGACGGCATCGAGCGCAGCGTCGAGGACGTGGTCGGCCAGCTGACCGAGCTCGGCTTCAAGCACCTGGTGTTCACCGACATCGCACGCGACGGCATGCAGACGGGCATCGATGTCGAAGCGTACCGGCGCGTGGCGGCTTGCGCGGGCTTTCCCGTGGTGGCTTCCGGCGGCATCTCCACGCTGGACGACATTCGCGCGTGTGCGGCTGCGGGACCGGACGTCATCGAGGGCTGCATCACCGGTCGCGCGCTGTACGAGGGCAACTTCACGCTCGCCGAGGCGCTCGCCGCGGCGAGCGAGGGCGACGGCGACGGCGGCGCTGCGGGCGCGATCGCAGACGCAGACAACAAGGAGGCCGCATGCTGACCAAGCGCATCATCCCGTGCCTTGACGTGAAGGACGGGCGCGTCGTCAAGGGCGTGAACTTCGTGTCGCTGCGCGATGCGGGCGACCCCATCGAGCTCGCCGCCGCCTACGATCGCGAAGGCGCCGACGAGGTCGTCTTCCTCGACATCACGGCGACGAGCGACAATCGCGCCACGACGATCGACATGGCGGCGCACGCGGCATGCGAGCTGTCCATTCCCTACACGGTGGGCGGCGGCTTCCGCGATCTGGCGGGCATGCGCCAGATGGTCGCGGCGGGTGCGGACAAGGTGTCGATCAACTCGGCTGCGGTGCGCAACCCCGAGCTCATCTCGCAGGCGGCCGCGGCTTTCGGCAGCCAGGCGGTCATCGTGGCGATCGACGCCAAGCGCGTGGGTGAGCCCGGTGCTCCCGGTGCCGACAAATGGGAGGTCTACCTTGCAGGCGGACGCACGCCGACGGGCATCGACGCGGTGGCGTGGGCCGAGGAGGCGGCGCGCCGCGGCGCCGGCGAGATCCTGCTCACCAGTATGGATCGCGACGGCACCAAGGAGGGCTTCGACCTGGCGCTCACGCGTGCCGTGGCCCGTGCGGTGCCCATTCCCGTCATCGCGAGCGGCGGCGTGGGCACGCTTGAGCATTTTGCCGAGGGCATTCTCGAGGGCGAGGCGGATGCCGTGCTGGCGGCGAGCGTGTTCCACTTCGGCACGTACAGCATCCGACAGGTGAAGGAGTACATGGCGGCGCAGGGCATCCCCGTCCGCCTCGACTTCTGATGTCCGATGTCCCAAAAGGGGCCAGTGTCCCAAAAGGGGCCAGGAGAGAATTGGGACATGCGCAGGGAAGGGATGACGATGGAGATCGGTGAGCTGAAGTTTGACGCGCACGGGCTCATCCCGTGCGTGGTGCAGCAATACGATACGGGCGAGGTGCTCATGGTGGCGTGGATGAACGCCGAGTCGGTGCGTCTCACGCTCGAGACCGGCACCACCTGGTTTTGGAGCCGCAGTCGCCAGGAGCTGTGGAACAAGGGCGCGACGAGCGGTAACATGCAGCAGCTGCGCGAGCTGCGGGTGGACTGCGACGCCGACACGCTGCTCGCCCTCGTGGACTCGCCCGGCCCCGCCTGCCACACCGGCAACCGCACCTGCTTCTTCCGCACCCTGGGAAAATAGGGACAGGCGCTTTTTTCCCGCGGGAAAATGGGGACTGTCCCTATTTTCCCGCTGCCCCTGTCTCAAGAAAGGACCGCAACATGGGCGTTCGTACCGCCAACGTAACCGACGGCAACATCGGGGAGACCTTGACCGGACTTGCAGCGGTTATCCGCGGTCGCCGTGAGGCGTCGCCGGAGACCTCCTACACGGCCAAGCTTCTGCAGGGCGAGGCCGACAGCCTGCTCAAGAAGCTTGCCGAGGAGGCGAGCGAGGTCATCATGGCCTGCAAGGACGACGATCATGACCACATTCGCTATGAGGCGGCGGACCTCGTCTACCACCTGATGGTCACGCTCGAGCGCTACGGCATCACCCTCGAGGAGCTCGCCGGCGAGCTGGATGCCCGCCATCGCTAGGCGCCGCATCGGTCACGTCGAGCATGTAGACATCCTGCACGACACGTTTTATCTGCGAAGACGTTGGAAAAATCAAGCAGCTGCACGACAGACCGAATCGCGTCGATAGGGAATAATCCCCCATGTAGACAAGGGGTCGGACAAGGAGGTCGGCTATGTTCCCCAAAGGATTCGAGTGGGTTATCATCATGGTTACGTTCCTGTTCGTGCTCCTGCCCATCATCGCGGCGGTGCTTCTCGTCGTCCTGCTCGCAAAGCGCTCGAACAAGAAGAAGGCCTGTCCGCCCGATGCGCCGGGTGCGGTGCAGGCGATCTCGACGGGACCTTCCGTTCCCGCGCAGCCCGCGCCGACGGTTCCGGGCGCGGGTGTCGCCGAAGATGCCCGGGCGCGTATCGACCGCCTGCTTGCCGAGCATAACCTGACCGACCGGGAACGCGACATCCTGGTCGGCATCTATCAGGGCAAGACCCAGGCGCAGCTCGCCGAGGAGCTCTTCCTGTCGCGCTCGACGATCGGCACCTATTGCACGCGCGCCTACGAAAAGCTCGGTGTCGCCTCTAAAGACGAGGCGATCGCGGCCCTGCGCCGTGCCGCCGGGCAACAATAGGGCATTCGAGCGCATGGTACAATCGCCGCGGTACCTGTTTGCGGCGCGAGAAAGGCCAGCGCATGTCCGTCCTGTTTGTCGAATACCCCAAATGCTCGACCTGCAAGAAGGCTAAGAAATGGCTGGATGAGCACGGTGTCGAGTATATCGACCGCCATATCGTGGAGGACAATCCGCGTGCCGACGAGCTCGCCGCGTGGCAGCAGCGTTCCGGCCTGCCGGTCCGCCGTTTCTTCAACACGAGCGGCATGAAATACCGCGAGCTGGGCATCAAGGCCAAACTGGATGCCGGCATGTCCGACGACGAGGCGTTTGCCCTGCTTGCAACCGACGGCATGCTCGTCAAGCGCCCTATTGTGGTGACTGATGGAACGGTGCTCGTCGGGTTCAAAGAGGATGCGTGGGCCGAGGTCCTGCTGTAAGGGGCGCGCGACGCGACCGGGGAGGGCGCGCGGTAGCCAAAATGCCATACCCCCGTTTACGGTTCGGTTTTGGAGGCGCCTCTCGAGTAGAGGCGCTCTTTCGCCTAAAGAATCAGCAGGTACAGAGCTTGCCGTTTTGTGCGCTATTCGACCGGTCGTCTCCAAACCGAACCGTAAACGGGGTTTGCGTTTCGCGAGATTTCCAGTACCCCCGTTTAGGGGACGGATTTGCGCGCGCCTCTCGAGTAGACCGAATTTGAGCGCCGCATCTACCTGCAGGTTTTATAGTGCTAAAAACCCGTCTACTCAACAGCTCTTTCAAAAACCGTCCCCTAAACGGGGGTAGTGAAAAACGGCGTCGTGTGGGGCCAAAAAACGGGCTTCGAGCAATGCCCGCGGCCGGCGAGCGCCTACAGAATGCCGAGCTGCATCAGATAGAGCACGTAGCCGACGGCCATGACCGTGTTGGCGACGACGCAGATGAAGCCCAAGACCTTGCCGGCGGTGATCATGCGCGGGTACGGGGCGTTTTGGCGCTTGGCCATGGTGCCCAAGACGATGGCGACGATACCGGCGACGATGCTCAAGATCCAGCTGACGAACAGGGCAAGGATGACCCCGACGATACCGAAGATCGCCGTCGCGACCGAGAGGCCGGGGTTGCCGAAGGCCTCATCGGCTTCCTCGTCGGCGTCGGCGCCCTCATCGGCGTCGGAAGGGGAGGCGACGTCGGCGGACTCGTCGTTCCGCGATGCGTCGGCCTCAGGTGCGCATGCGGCAGGTGCGGTCGTATCCGCCTCGATGGCGTCGTCGGTGTTCTGCTTGATATCTTCGCTCTGGTCAGATGCCATGGTTCCTCCACAGGGGTCGGGCGGCGCTGCCGCCGCCGTGTCGCGCGCGTCCGTGCGGTTTGCGCGTTTTGCAGCAGGATACCCGCTTTTGTGCCGGCGTGTGCGCAGCCCGTGTGGAATCGGTTCTGCGTGCCATGGCTTGAAACGCGTCACATGGGGTATCGTCAAAGGCGGACAATCACGTGCAAGGCGGGAGGTTGCGATGGATGCATCCGATCTTGAGGAGCTGGCGCGCGCCGTTGCCGCGGGCGACATGACGCCGCGGCAGCTGGTCGAGCGCGTGCATATGGATTCCGTCGTCGATGTGGGCTACGCGCAGGTCGATGCGGCGCGCGGCGTGCGCACCGGCGTGTCGGAGGTCATCTACGGGGCGGGCAAGACGCCCGAGCAGATCGCCGGCATCGTCGCCGCCATGTGCGACGCGGGACAGCGGCGCGTGCTGATCACGCGTCTTGACGCCGCCAAGGCCGCGAAGCTCGCCGAGTTGGGCTGCACGTTTTCCTATCACGAGCTCGCTCGTGCGGGCGTGGTGGGCGAGCTGCCCGAGCCCGACGGCAACGGGGAGATCTTGGTGCTCACGGCCGGCACGAGCGACGCCGCCGTCGCCGAGGAGGCGGCGCTGACGGCGCGCTTCCTGGGAAACCGCGTTGCGTGCGTGCACGACGCGGGCGTGGCGGGCATCCATCGCCTGCTGCGGCACGGCGAGCAGATCGCCCGCGCGCAGGTGATCATCGCCATCGCGGGCATGGAGGGCGCGCTGCCCTCCGTGGTGGGCGGCCTTGCGTCCTGCCCGGTCATCGCCGTCCCCACGAGCGTGGGCTACGGGGCGAACCTGGGAGGCCTGACCGCCCTGCTCGCCATGGTCAACAGCTGCGCGAGCGGGGTTTCCGTGGTGAATATCGACAACGGGTTCGGCGCTGCCTACCAGGCGTCGCTCATCAACCATCTTCCGGGCAAGGAGGCCTGATAGCCTATGGTCAGCAACGGTTGCGCGCGCACGGGAAGCGCGCTGTATCTTGACTGCCAGGCCGGCATCGCCGGCGATATGCTCGTTGCCGCCCTGCTCGATGCGGGCGCCGACGAGGCGGCGATGCGCCGTGCCCTGGCGAGCCTGCCGGTGGACGGGTTCGAGATCGAGGTGTCTCGCGTCAAGAAAGCAGGCATCGACTGCTGCGACTTCGCCGTCGTGTTGGACGCGGCGCACGAAAACCACGACCACGATATGGCGTACCTGCACGGAATCGGCCATGCTGCCTCCGAGCACGAGCACGAGCACGAGCACGAGCACGAGCCGAGCACGAGCACGAGCACGAGCACGAGCACGAGCACGAGCACGAGCACGAGCACGAGCACGAGCACGAGCACGAGCACGAGCACGAGCACGGCGATCGCCACGGTCACCATCACCACCATGAGCATCGCGGCCCCGCCGACATCGCGCGCATCATCGACGCGGCCGACATGACCGCCGGCGCCCGGGCGCTCGCCCATCGCATGCTCGATATCCTCGCCGCGGCAGAGGCCGCGGCACATGCCGTCCCGCTCGACCAGGTGCACTTCCACGAGGTGGGTGCCGTCGATTCCATCGTGGACATCGTCGCGGCGAGCGTCTTGCTCGACAGCCTCGACGTCGAGCGCGTCTACGTCCCCGTCCTCGTCGACGGCCATGGCACCATCCGCTGCCAGCATGGCATCATCCCGGTTCCCGTTCCCGCGACGCTCAATGTGTGTACGCAGCACGGCCTTCCGCTCTCTCAGGCCGACGTCGAAGGTGAGCTCGTCACGCCGACCGGCGCCGCGCTGGTGGCCGCCCTCGATCCCGCATTCATGCTTCCGAAGCGCTACGCCGTGCGCCGCGTCGGTCTCGGCGCGGGCAAACGTACCTACGAGCGCCCTTCCATCGTCCGCGCCTTGTTGATCGATGAGCTGCCTGCGTCCGCGCCGTCCGCGCCCGAGCAGGTTCCCGGCACGCCGGTGCACGTGGTCAAGCTCGAGTGCGACATCGACGACTGCTCCTCCGAGGTGCTCGCCTATGCGGCGGAGCGCCTGCGCGATGCCGGCGCGCGCGAGGTCCACTGGCTGTCGGTCTACACGAAGAAGAACCGTCCCGCCTATCAGCTGCAGGTCATAGCGGCGCCTGAGGATGTCGAGCGGCTCGAGGCGATCATCTTCGCCGAGACGACGACCATCGGCGTCCGGCGGAGCGCATGGGACCGCACGGTGCTCTCGCGCACGTTCGAGTCGGTCGAGACCCCCTGGGGAGGCGTGCGCGTCAAGCGCGTCGTGCTGCCCGACGAAAGCGTGCGCATCGCTCCCGAATACGAGGATTGCGCCGCCATCGCGCGCCGTGAGGGCGTCGCCCTGCAGGCGGTCATGGACGCCGCCCGCGCTGCTGCCCGCGGGTGATTGCCGCCGGAGCCGTCGTCCGTCCGCATGTGCGAGCGGGGTACAATGGTCGTCGCGGGCGGCCGCGAGGCGTCCGGTTCGGTACGAGTGCGAAGGCGGTTGGGCATGTCTGTTCTGCAGCGGGCGTTTCGGGTCATGAGCGCGCTGGCGATCGTCGGGGCGATCGACCTGAGCATCACCGCGCGCGTGCTCGCCACCTCCGGCACCTCGATCGAGCCGCTTCAGGTGGTGACGATCGTGCTGTCCGTCGCCATGTCGCTCGTCTTGGGTATCGCCGGCTTGGCTTCTGCAGGCAGGCCCGATGCGGTGCGCCGGCTCTTCCTTGCCATCGTGTTGGCGATCTGGGCGAACGTGTGCGACGTGCTCCTGCTGGTGTTAGAGGGGGAGTTCATCTTCTCCGTCGTGATCAACGCCGCGATCGTGGTCGCCTACGCGTACCTGGCGCATCGTGTGCGTCGCGAGCCCCCTTCGTCCTCATAGCCACCTGTGCGCTCGGCGCAACAGGGCGCCGCGGCGTCACATTCATCTGAAAGGACCCTCCCATGAAGTTCCTCATCGCCTCGGATATCCACGGATCGGCCTATTGGGCCGGCCGCCTCATGGACGCCATCGACACCGAGGCGCCCGACCGCATCATCCTGCTGGGCGACCTGCTCTACCACGGCCCGCGCAACGACCTGCCGCGCGACTATGCGCCCAAGCGCGTCATTCCGCTGCTCAACGAGCTGGCCGCAACGGGCCGCCTCATCGCCGTGCGCGGCAACTGCGAAGCCGAGGTCGACCAGATGGTGCTCGACTTCCCTTGTATGGCCGACAGCACGACGGTGATGGATCCCGATGGGCGTCAGCTGTTCTGCACGCACGGCCACGTGTTCGGCGCCGGGTTCCACAACAGCGTGGACAATCTGCCGCAGCTGCCCGAGGGCTCGGCGATCGTGTACGGCCACACGCACGTCAAGGTGAACGAGGCCGTGCCGGGCGCCCCGTCGGTCTGGGCGTTCAACCCGGGTAGCGTCTCTATTCCCAAAGACGGTACGCACAGCTACGGCATCTACGAGAGCGGGCTTCCCGTGCCGGAGGCCTTCCGCCACGTG
>CASEEY010000053.1 GCA_949287055.1 uncultured Collinsella sp. | reverse complement strand
ACCTTTGCCATACCTACCAGCTTTCGTCCGCAGCAAGGGAAGCATCTTTTCCAATATACTCGTCGAGCTCGTTGAGCTTGCGCATCCGTTTGACGATTCTGGCGAGTTCCTTGTCGGCCTCGTCCATCTCGTAATCGACCTTGACGTTGACGGCCTTGCCCGCCTTGCTAAAGGCGCCACGGGGATTTCCCGTTATAAGCTCATAGATGGCGGAGCCGCCTTTGTAGGCGACCTTCCCCTTCATGGCGGTCTCATCATCCACCGCGTCAAAAAACAGGTCCATCTTCTGGTCCTGGACGCTTTTGAAGTCGTCTAGGAACGCGTCGCGATACGTGTCGTTAAACTTCTTTTTCGAGCTCGTGTCGATCTTTGCCCTGTTTTCGGCGCTCTCAAAATAGCCTTTAGCGTCTTTGAAAACTTCACTGCCTTCCTTTCGATCGGCCCCCATGTCGCTCGAAACCATCTTGTTGAGTTGGTCGACACGGCGCTTCGCATCCACCATACTCGTGCCAGTCCCAATGGTGCCTGCTGTCAAACCGAGCAGCTTGACGGAAACGGGCGCAGACGCTCCGGCAGTTTGGATGAGCCCGTAGACAGACAATGCAAATAGCCCCATGGATACCACAAGGCCCGCGACGCCGTAGCCCGCTTTGCGCTCGGACTGCTTGATCCATGAGCGCTGCAGGCGTTCCTGCTCCTTCTCCAGCGCATCGAGCTGAGACGCCACGACGATAGCGGCCGCGTCATCTTGATAGCCGCGGCACTTCTCCGCGATGCCCTCGACGCCCACACTGTCCACCAGCGAGGAGAACGTCGCGGAATTGAATGAGGCCATCGAGGGGGAGATCTCGGAGAAGCTTGCCAGCAACGACGAGAGAGCCGATTCCATCTCGTTGAAACCCGAGGACTCGCTCGCGAAGGCGCGCGCCGCGCCCGCCTCGATATCGGCGATGCCCTCCCGGACCCGCTTGGTTTTTTCCACCTGCGTCGCTATCTCGTCTTGGATGGCGGCAGCCGACGGAAAGGAAAACGTGATGCCCGCGGGCAGAAGGTTTTGGGCCTTCGTCAACTCCCGCTGGGCGTCGCTCAGGTTCTGGTCCTTGACGGTCTTGAGCTTCGTGTTGGTGTTTTTCAGGACGTTCGAAGGCCACTGGGCGTTGTCGTGATGCTCCGCGATCGGGGCCTGGGAAAACTTGCTGTAATACTGGGTGGCGTACTCCGCGCGCAGTTGGTCGGCCGCAAGCTGCAGGTACGACAGCAGCTTGCGGTGGGCATCGAAATAGCTCTTGATCGAAGCGGCGGTAGCGCCCTGGAACGACTCGAGGCCGACGAGTTTGTTCATCTTGCTATCAAGCCGGTCGACAGCCTCGGCAAGCTGCTCGCAGAACAGCGTGCAGTCGTTCTCCAGCGAAATAACCTCTGCGTATTTTACGTTGTATGCCGCCATGCTCGCCTCCGTCTCGCGGCTCGTCCCCCGACAGGATTACGCCTTGCGCTGCTGCCGCTTTTCCAGCACATCGCTGTAGGCCGAGCCCTTTGCGGGACATATCTTGCGATTATCGTAGATAGTGCCGGCATACTCCTCGGCGAGCTTGCTGTCCATGTCACCGAACGAGGCCGACGTCGTCATCAGGCGGAAGCTGTCGTTTTCCAACAGCTCCTCGTACTGCTTCTTGAGCTTCTTCAGCCTTTTGACGCGCTTGACGAATACCTCCATCGCCTCGGAATCCGACGAGGGCTTCTCGATGCGCGGCATGACGGCTTCCAGCTTTTCGGCAGCTTTCTCGATACCCAGATGGGCGTCGGTGAACTCCTCGAAATTGACCTTGATCTCCATAGGCTACTTCCTCACCGTTACCGCGCCATCGAGCAGCGCCTTGAGATTGAACCGGTTCCTGCCGATCCGTGCGTCCAAGGTCGCCATGTCGGATTGGCAGCCACGCGCCTGATTGTTCAGCTCCTCCATCTTTTGGGTAATCTGCGCTTCCAGAAGATCGATGTTCTCGACGTATCTCGCGGTGCGACGAACGATGTCGCCGTCCATCGCGTTCTCGCGGTGCGACGAACGATGTCGCCGTCCATCGCGTTGTCAAACCCGCGCCGGCGCTTTCCGCGCCACGACGAGCTTGGTTCCAGGTTGCGCAGAGCCTGCAAGCCGGCCTGCGCGTCGCGCTTTGCCTTCCGAACGTGCTCACGGACCTCGACGAGCTGGTCTACCTGCCGCTGAAGAGCAGTCCAGGTACTTTTCTTCTGATCGTAGGCCGCCTCATCGGCCTTTATCGTGCATCGCAGCTCGGATTCACTCGCCATGCGCATACCTCTCGTCACATCCGTCTTTCGCCTGTGAATGCGCTACCACATCGGTCCCGTGTAGTTGCCGGCGTTCTCTCTCAGGCTCTCAAGTTGATTCGTGCGCTCCAGGCAATCGTCGAGCACCTCGTCGCACTTGTCGCATCCGTAATCGGCAACGACGGAGGTTGCCTCGCCGATGACGCCAATGACGTTTCCTGGGTTTGTCTGGTTACCCGGCATCATCTTGTCGGTCACGTAATCGAGTGCCTGGTTCTTTACGATTTTCGCCCCGTCAACGAACAGCTCATCTTCCGGAGAATCCGCATAGGCGTCCTTCATCTGGTCGATCAGCATGTCTGAAGCGGTGTTCACCACATTGGCCATGCCCTTATCAAGGCTCTGGTCGGCGCGGTCGCCAAAGTACTCCGCCGTCCTTTCCCCGATCGTATTGCTCTGCTTATCTATGAAGTCAGTGGCTTCGTCAAGGTCCGAGAGGCTGTCACCGACATCCGAGAGATAGCCCTGAGCATCTTGAATCTTATCGACCCGCTCCTGGCCTTCCTCGCCGGTACCCCATGCGAGCACCTCGTTATCCCCGGTGTAATAGTTGCCGTTTCGGATAGCGGCGTTCTCCCGCATGCGCCCGCCGATACTCGACAGCTCGTTGACCGTCGTTGCCGTAAGGCCGGCAACGGCGAGCACGAGCAACGGCGTGGAGGCGCCGCCCGTGGCAACGGTCGCCACAGCGGCACCGGCGATCGTCAGCACCGAGCCAATCGTACCCAGCACGTTCCACCAGGCTTTTTGCTCCGCCGCCTCCTTGGCCTCGCGCTCGATGCGCGTCTGCGCCTGGGTGATGCTGTCCTGCTGGGACTGGACGGTAACCTCGGCGTTCTCGGTCTGGTTGACCACCGAGGCGTTGTACGCCTCGCGAAGGCCCGAGGAATCGAGCACCGACGAGAAGGCACCGCTCTGGTAGCCCGCCATGCCCACCACGCCGTTGGTGCAGGCACCCATGGCATTGGAGAGCGCGACGGCCAGCGTCTCGAACTCGCCGCCCGCATCGGTGAACAGGCTCACGCCGTACTGCTCGTTTTCGGCAACGCCCTCATCGGTCTTGTTGGTAAGATCCACCTCGGAGGACACCAGCTCGCGCACGCTCGAGGACGAGGGGATCGAATAGCTCCCCAGGCCGGACAGGATGCTCGTCGCCTTTGCGAGCTGCGTTTCGGCGCTTTCCAGATGCGCGTTTTGAGCGCCCTCCAGATCCGATACGTAGTTCGTCATGGCGTCGTGCGGCCAGCGGGCGTTGTCGACCGATTCGTTGATGGGATCGTTCATGAACCGCTCGTAATACAGGGCGTAGTCCGTGGCGAGCTGACCCATCAGCGCGCTCAGCGCAGGCAGCAGGTAGGTCTGGTGCACCTCCTGGTAGTACGTCTTGGCCTTGGTCGCCGCCGAGCCGCTAAACGACGCGAGCCCCGTGACGCCCTGGACGTCCAGGCTCAGGTCCTGGATCATGTCGTCGATCTCGCTCCTGATCGTCGCGTAGTCGTTTTGCATGTTCTGGACGTCGGTATACAGGACGTCAAAAGATCCTGCCATGGTCTCCCCTTTCGCGTCCGCCGCGCATGGCGCAAACGGCAGCTCTCTCGTCGCGGCTTACGCTTTGACTTCCCCGTCGCCGCCCGTCAAGAAATCCTCGATGCGCTCCTGCACGGCATGGCGAATGCCGTCGCGCACGCCGCTGAGCCCATGCTCCTCCACGTAATCGGAGAAGGTATCGACCGCGTAGATGAGGGAATTCTCGATATCGGTCTGGCGAAGCTCCTGCGCGGTCTTCTGCAGCTGCTCGTTGTCGTTCTGCAGCAGCGCGGCATACTGGTTCTTGAGCTGCTTGACGTAGTTCACGCGCGCCTTGAACTGCTCGAGCGCCTGCGAGGTCGACGAGGTATCGCTCAGCGTGCCGTCAAGGCTCTTGAAGTAATCGCTGTCATGCTCGAGCATGTCGTGCTGCTCGGTAAACGCCTCGTAATCGATTGAGATTTCCATGGTCTATCTCCCCATCGCACCGTGTCAGTCGCCGTCGGTGAGCTCTTGGATGCTCTTCGTGAGGTTCGAGATGCCCTCCTCGGCCTTGGAGATCACCAGCGTGAAGTAGTCGACCTGCGTGTACAGGTCGGCGATCTCGCAGAAAAGCGTCCAGCCGAGGCTTCCCAAACCGTCGACGAAGGTGTCGGCCTTGTCGGTGATGCAATCGATGCCGTTGTCGGCACCGTTGCGGCGCTTGCCGACCCAGCGGTTGTCGATATCGATCTTCTTGACGGCCCCCTTGAAGTCCTTCGCATAGCCCTTCGCGGCGTCGACATAGCCCTTGGCCTCCTCGAGCTGCTTGATGCGATCGAAGAGCCTGGTGTTGTTCGCCTTGGCGTTCTCGTACGATTGCTGCAGTTGGCTGATCTGACTTCTGAGCTCGGCTTCAGTCGGCATAGGAATCGCCTACCACTCTTCGTTGGGCTGCGGATCGGCGCGCGGCACGGTCACCTTCGGCAGGATCTCGGCGATTTCTGCCAGCGCCTTCGCGTCGTCATCGTTGCGGTAGCCCTCGAACAGCACCTCGTCGATGCAGTCGTGGTTGGAATACACCACCGCGTCGCCAATCAGGCCCTCGGGATACAGACAGAAGGAGTAGTCGTAGTACTCCTTGGAACCGTCGTCTTTGGTCATCACGAGCGCGCGGCCGATGACCATCATGGTCTTCTGGCTTCCGCGCAGGCGAACAACCGAACCCAACGGCAAGAACTCAGGACATTCGATCATTTGGACCCCTCCTCGGTCGTGTCATCCCTCATGGAAACCAGGCGCACGAGACGCGGCGCGCCGCCCTCGACGAAGTAGCCGCGGCCGCTGCGCATGGCGGTGTCCGGCTGCATGCCGGACATGTAGTTGGTGGAAAGCGTGGTCTGCGCGTCCATGCCCGGACCGATCCACAGGCCGTCCTTGTTGGTGAGATGGGCCTTGAACCAGTCCTCATAGCCGTAGCTCACGTCGGCCACGGCATCGATGAGCAGCAGGCGGACCGCTCCGGTAAGCGGCAGGCCCTGCAGCAGGCGCTTGAGCTCGTTGGCCACGTCGAAAGGCGCCGCCGTGATCATCGTGCCGATGCCGGAGATGACGATCAGGAGGTTGCGCGGCGCGTCCTTGCCGGCCTGGGCGAGCGCGTTTTGCAGGTAGCCGCCGGCGAGCTCGGCCTTGCGCGTGGCGTAGACGCATCCCGCGGGCTTTTCGGATCCGAGCAGCTGCGCGATGTCGAGCACCGCGACCTCCCAGCCGGCGAGGGCCGTGGAAGCCTGGACGAACGAGCGCATGAAGTCGATGCCGCAGCGCCGGCGAATGAACAGGGCGCGCGCCATGACGGCTTCCTCGAAGTCAAAGCTTGCAAGCCCGAGCGTGTCCTCGAAGATACCGAAGGGCACCGCGCCTGCAGGAGCGGGACGTGCGCACAGAAGCTGCGGCGTGACCTGGGCGGGCACGGTCGGGATGGCGGGCGCGGGCGCGATGTGCTCCGCGGCAGCCCGCGCGGCCAGGTTGGCGGCGAGGGTCGAGGCGCACCCGTAGTCATCGCCGTCGTCCGTGAGATGCGCCGTCTGGAACTCCAGGATCGCGTCGTCGACCTTGACCAAGCCGCGACCGAAGCCGCGCGGGGCGGCGATGCCGTGCATGGAGCCGAAGATCATCGTGTAGTCGGTCTGGTCGGCGAGGTTGACCGCCAGCACCTGGCGGAACGACTGGCGCATGCGCACGCGCACCGAGGAGGTACCGTCGGCCGTCATGACGAGGTGGATGCCGTAGCGGCCCGCCTCGCGCACGAAGCGCACCATGCGGTCCTCGAGCTTGGGATAGGCCTCGAGGAACGCGGCAATGTCGTTGACGATCACCAGGATGGCGGGCATCTGGCCCCCGGCCTGCAGGTAGCGCGCAAACGATCCGCCGTACTCGGACAGCACGCTGCGGCGGCTCGCCTGGATGGACTCGATGAAGTCGAAGAAGCGCCCGACCTTCTCCTCCTCGGCGACGCATACGACGTCGCCGACCTGCGGTGCGGCGGCAAAGGCGCGCAGGGCCTCGCTGCCGAAGTCAAGCGCGTACACGTTGAGGGAGCGCGGGCCGAAGGTGCGCAGCAGGCTGTAGAGCACCGCGTTCAAGACGAGCTCGACGCCCGCGTCGGCCGCGCCGTAGACAAGGGCGCTGCCGCCTTCGGTGAGCGGCAGGGTCAGCGCGAACTGGCGCTGGTGCTCGGGATCGTCCAGCTCGCCGATGACAGGGTTCAGGGCGAAGGAGGCCGCATCGGTGGAGCCGCCGGCGACGCGGCGGTACTTGGAGGCGAGCTCGTCCACCGTAATCAGGGCGGGCACCGGCTCCAGCCACAGCTGGCGGGCGCGCACGCCCTCCTGCTCGGCGACCTGCTGAACCAGCTTCAGGACCGCGACGGACTCGGGCATGTCCTCGCCGGTGGCCAAAGACCGGTCGGGCTTGATGCTCACGAGCGTGCGACCGGTGTCGGACACGAGCGTCACGGCCTCGTCGACCGTGGTCGTGAAGCGGCTCTTGGGGGCATAGCGCGTGCCCGCGTAGGCGGCCTGGCCGAGCGCGAAGTGTTCGTTATAGCCCACGAGCAGGTAGAAGCGGCCCGCTTGGGTGAGCGCCGCCGCATCGGGGCGACGGATCATCTCGCGGGAATCGGCCTCGTCGGCCACCTTCAGGCACACCTTGAAGCGCGCGTTGGACCAGATCTGGTCGTTGACGACGCCGCTGGGCTTCTGCGTGGCCAGGATAAGGTGCACGCCGAGCGAACGGCCGATGCGCGCCGCCGAGATGAGCTCGTCCATGAACTCGGGCTCCTGCTGCTTAAGCTCGGCGAACTCGTCGGCAACGATAAACAGGTGCGGGCAGGGCTCGGTGACGCGCTCCTGGCGGAACAGGTCGAGGTAGGTGTAGATATCGACGTTGTCGCCGCCCACGATGTCGCGTGCGCGGTTGAACAGCGCCTGGCGGCGCTTGAGCTCGCTTTGGATGGACACGAGGCTGCGCGTGATGGCCGCACCGTCCAGGTTGGTGATGACGCCGGCGAGGTGCGGCAGGCGCACGTGCTCGTTGTCGAAGGCCTTCGCCAGGCCGCCGCCCTTGTAGTCGATGAGCACGAAGGCGACGTCGTTGGGCGAGTAGGTGACCGCCATCGACAGGATGTAGGTGATGATGAACTCCGACTTGCCCGAACCCGTCGTGCCGGCGATGAGGCCGTGGGGGCCGTGGAACTTCTCGTGGAGGTTCAGCAGGAACGGCTCGCCCGTCGCGTCGACGCCCACCGGGGCGGCAAGGCTCGCCGACGCGTTGGACTCGCGCCAGCGCTGGGCGATGCTCAGGTGCTCGATGCTGCCCGCGTGCTCCATCTCGAGGAAGCCCAGGCGCTGCGGGATGTTGCTCGTCTCGGTCTTGATGTCGAGGCGGATCTTGCCCATGGAGAACGCGAAGCCCTGCGCGAGCTCGCGGCCCAGCTCGATATCGGAGGAGAACTGCTTGCGCGCACCCGACGGATCGTCGCGGTCGAGCAAATAGGAACCGGACTGCTCGAGGCCGATCACGCTGCGGCAGGCGCGGGGCAGGTCGCGCATCTCGCCGGCACAGGCGATCAGCGAGACGCCCAGGTTGTCGCGCTCGGCGCCCAGGGCGCGCACGATGTCGGACTTGTCGGCGATCTCCTCGGACGCGCAGACCACCACGTAGTAGGGATGAGCGTCGCGCGCCTCGGATTTGGTCTCCTGGGCGCGCCTGACCTCGAGCACGCGCTCCATGAACATGCTGAGCTCGGCCGTCTCCTCCAGACCGAAGGCCACGTAGCGCATGGTGCGGTCGTCGGAGAAGCAGTGCGGCAGGTGAAGCGCGAAGGCCCACTCGTCACGCTCCGCCTCGTCGGCGAGCACGATGAGCTTGACGTCCTCGTAGCTGTGCAGAGCGGCGATCTGGACGATCATGCCGCGCACGAACGACCGGACGCGCGGCGCGGCGCCGATCACGCCGGCGACGTTCTTCTCGATCAGGGGGAACGCCAGCGGCACGTCGGTGAGCACGCGCGGCGTGGCAGCCTGCTCGTCCACCGCGCGGCGGATCTCGTCGTCCTCCATCGTAAAGTGCTGCTCGGGAAAGCGAATGTTGGCCTGCAGGGGCTCCGTACCGGTGCCGATGCGCACGTCGAGGTAGTCGGCGTGCAGCGGCGTGCGCTCCATGAGCTTGGCGTCGCCGGTGTAGGCGCGGTTCAGGCACTCCTGGACCGAGATGCGGTTCTCGCTCAAGATCTCGCGCTGCAGGCGCTCCTCTTCGGAGACCTCGGTGAGCACGCGGCTCAGGTACTGCGAGTAGGCGGCGCGGCGCTGAGACTCCTTCTGCGCGCGGCGCTTCTTCTGGCTGCGCGAGTTGGCGATGGGCCAGATCACGCTGCCCGACAGCATGGCCGCAGCCATGCCGGCCGTCAGGATCGACGGCATGATGGCCAGCGAGAGCAACGACACCAAGGCCATGATGGCAGACGGTCCGATGCGGGAGGCGAGCGACGTCTCCTCTTCGGGCTCGCGCTGGGGCGGGGCGTCGATCACGAAGTCCTTCGGCTCGATGGCGCGCACGAAGCGCAGCGCCGGGTAGAAGCACTCGCGCTCGCACTTGGGGATATCGTCACGCGGGACGGGTGCGGCGGCACGGTACTGGACGAAGTCCGGTGAGACCGCGACAAGGCCGCCGGGGTTGTTGCACGAAAACAGGCCGGAACCGACCGTGATGTGCAGGTTGAGCAGCGAGACGACATCGCCAAAAGCGAGCTCATGGGTACGGCGCGCAGGGATGCGCCACCCGTTCACGAACACGCCGTTTGCCGAATCCAGATCCTCGACCGTCCAAGCGCCGCCCGAATAAGTGAAACGCGCGTGGTGCTCCGAGACGAAATGCGTCGTGTAGACGACGGCGTTGTCCTCGCCGCGGCCCACGACGAACTGGATATCGCCGTGGAAGCCGTAGGTTTGGCTCATGCGCGACCCGGCGTTGTCCGGATAGAACATGAGGCACCACACGTGGGATGCGCCGTCCTCGAGGTTGAGGACGGCGCGCTTGGTCGGATCGAGCTCGATACGGCTCGGCGCGCCACCGCCCGTCCCGCGAACGTGCACGGTGGTATGGGGCTCGATGCGCCAGCGGCCGTCGACGCCCTCGACAAACGCGAGGCGCGACCCTGCCGCATCTTCGATCCAATGACCGCCGGTGACATTCGCGGGAAGCGCGACCGTGTTCAGACGATCGCGCGAAAGGACGGTGACGATCATAAGCTGCTATGCCCTCCAGCCGGAAGCGATCTGGGCATCCTGCTCGCGCATGTTGCGGGCGGTGTCGTTCAGGGCCTTGGCGATCTCCTCGAGGAGCTGCTGAGCCTTCTGCATGCTGGGCTTGAAGTCGCTCTCATAGCGCTCGGCGTAGGACTTGGACGCCTCGCCCTCCCACTCGGACTGCAGCGTGGAAAGCAGGTTGTTCATGTTGTTGATGACCTGGCCGATGTTGCTGGCCTCGGTACGAGCCTGGTTGGCGCGCTGGTCCATTGTGTCCGGATCGATGCGAATGTTGGCCATGGTAGCCGCCTTTCTCTCGTGTGCGCCGCAGCGCACGGTTTGCTGATTATTGTGGGGCACCCTCGGGCGGGGCAGCTGTTGCGCAACACGACCGCTAGGCCAGCGGACATCGGCCGGTAACAACCGATTCGTTCCTTGCACCGAGCGCGGCGTGCGGTCGTGCGCGACACCGTCAGTATCCAGCGCAGAGGGTGCCGTTCGTTGCGCAACAATGGGTTGGATGGAACACGCCCCCAACCAACCCATTCGTTCAAAAGCCCCCCTGTTGCGCGGCTCCGCCCCGGCGCGAGATGCCGGAGCGGAGCGCTTGCGCAGAAGGCCCGAGCGCTTGGCCCGGGCCTTCGACTGAACGGATTGGAGGAAATGGGTTGAACGGAACACGTCCCCATCTGACCCAGAATGGGTTGGGCGGAACACGTCCCCATCTGACCCATCTGACCTATTCGTAGGAGATCGGCACACCGTCCTCATCGATCATGAAGGCGTCGGCGCGCCCATCGGACTCGGACATCGAGCCCTCGTAGGCGACGAGTCGACCGTCGAAGTCGTAGATGCTGTACAGTCCGATGTCTTCGTATGCAATCGCGGTCTCGGATACGATCTCGCCCGAGCCATCGAGCGCCATCTCGCTCAGCCGGAACTCGAAGGGCCCCTCCATCGTGCGGTAGGACAGCACCACAAGCGCGGTGTTATCGCGCACGGAAACCAGCTGGACCAGCTCCGCATCGGAGGGCAAGGTCGCGAAGTCGATTGCGGTTTGGACATCGCTGCCATCCTCGTTCATCGAGACGAGGCGGTACGCCTCCCCGCCAGTCTCGAGCACATAGAGCTTGCCGGCGTTGCGCATGAACGACGAAATGCTCCCGCCCGAGGTCGTATACACGCGCTCCATGTCCGTTCCGTCAAGGTTTTGCTGGTACAGTTCGGTGTAGACGGTCTCCTCATCCTGATAGAGATACCTTCCCGGCGCATAGCCCATGCAATCCGGCCAAAGCGCAAGAAGCGCTCCGTCTTCCCGGCGGACAAGCCCGAAGTTCTCGAGGTTCCCGCCGTCTGAATCCATGCAGACGATCTGCTGCTCCTCGTTTTTCGGGTTGTAGTACGTCGTGCGGATGACCGTGTACACCTTGCCGTCCCGTGCATAGGGCACCAGGAAGATGCCGACGACGATGTCGTCATTGTCGTAGTTGCCCGACTCAAGCGAGAAGATCACCGTATCGTCCGATCCGTCGGTGCGGATGCGGTGTATCTCCGCCAGGTCGTCCTCGAGCGACATGCCGTGCCGGTTGGCGTCGCTGCGCAGATAGTTCAGACAGAAGTACAGGTAATCGCCATCGAGGCTCAGCGCGCTCAGGGTGAAGACCGGCGAGTCGCTGCCCAACACGACCGGGTAGATGAGCTTCACGCCCGATCCGTCGACGGCGGCGCGCACGATACCGCCGTGCTCGGGGCTGAAGTAGTAATCATAGGTTCCGTCGGTCACGACGTCGCCGGTGTTGAACTCCGGGGTCTCGACGGGAGAAAGCTGGCCGACACCGGGCAGCGATTGCTTGATCGAATCGGGCGCGAAGGTCGCAAACAGCGCGATGGCGCCGACGACCACGGCGGCAACCACAGCCACTATGAGCGCCGTGCGCGCACCGCGGCGCTTGGGCGACGTCGGCGCGGCGGAACGTGCCGGCTGTTGCGGGTCGGCGGGGACGCAAGCCGATGGCGTTTGAGGGGACGCCTGGACAGACGCGCTCGCCGGGACGGAGCCGCTTGGCTGCGCGGGTTCCGCGGCGGCGTCGGGCACCGCCGGTTCCGCCGCCGACGCCTGAGGTGCAGACGCTTCTGCCGGCTTTGCCTCGACACCCCTGATGAGCTCGGCGCCGCACAGCGGACAGAACTTCGCGGCATCGGATATCTTTCCTCCGCATGCGGGACAAAACATCGTGTCCTCCTTCGCATCGCGCATCCTGTCGAGGTCGACGTCCGTCGCGCCCCCGGTTACGCCACCTCGTCGAGCGGATACTCAACCATGTTCGAGCCGTCGTAGTTAATCGACACAAGGCGGCCGCACGTAGCACCGGCATACTGGCCGTTCGACGCGATCAGCAGCCTGCCGCCGGCGCTGGTGAACGTGGGGTTGTACAGGTCAAGGTCGGCAGCCAGGACCTCAACCTCCCCGCCGTCGACGGGCAGCCGCAGCAGATCCCACGTGACGATTTCGAGCGTATCGGCATCCGACTCCCAGCTCTGCAGGTACAGCGCGCCGTCGGCCACGGCGACCAGGTATGCGCCCTCATGTGCCGGAGGCTCGTAGAGCTTCGTCGGCTCCGAACCGTCCGTTCCCACCGAGGAGATGACGGTGTAACCGTTGGCCGACTCGTAGAAGTACAGGCGCCCGTCCCAGATGCCAAGGTCCATGACGTAGCCCACCGAGCTGCGATAGAGCTCCTTGAAGTCGTCGCCATCGAGCGACATGCTGTTGATCGTGCCCGTCGTGGACCCCGTCGAGCTGTATTCGTTTTGCGCGTAGTAGACGCGATCGGGCGTCACGACGACACCGCGATAGCTCGCATTGCCCGGGATCGTTCCATGCACCTGCATATCGGACCCGTCGGCGTTCATGGTGACGATGGCCGTATACGTGTCGTTGTTCTCGTCGCGCGTCATGGAGGTCAGCAGGTACAGAACGTGGTCGTACACGACGATGCTTTCGATATTCGACCAGCCGCCGGAATCGGCCGTGTAGCCCTCGCCCTTGAATATGACCGTATCGCCCGTGCCGTCGGTTTTGATGGCATGCAGTTCAGGCGCCACGCTACCGTCCATAAAATTGCGCAGGACGAAAAAGACCGTGTCGCCGTCGACCGCGAGCGCCGGGGCATAGGTGGTCTCGACGTCGACCGGGTAGATGAGCTCGACGCTCGATCCGTCGGGCTTGGCGCGGCAGACGCCGCCGGCCTTCGAGCTGAAGAAGATGTCGTACTCGCTCGTCGTGGCGCTGGGCCCGTTGGCAAGCGACGAGTTGGAAGCCGTTTCGTCGTCTGCGGCTGTGCTGCCTCCGAAGACGCGCGGCAGGACCAAAGCCGCCGAGACGCTCGCCAAGAGCACGAGGACAACGGCCGCCGCGATGATGATGGGCGTGCGGCGGCGCTTGGGAGCGGCCACGGCAGGGGCGGGCTGCTGCGCTGCCTCCGGCGCGGCGGTCGCAGGGTCGCT
>CASEEY010000052.1 GCA_949287055.1 uncultured Collinsella sp. | reverse complement strand
GGGCGAAGGAGGCCCGCAAATGGGTTGAACGGAACACGTCCCCAACCGACCCATTTCTGCACCGCTCGACCCCCTTGGCATCGCGCAGCCAGCCCTGCGTGCACGTGAAATGAGGAGAGGGGCGACGACACCTTTGCGCCCCCACACCTCGTTGGCGAAAAACGTCTGCCCTAATTTCACATGCCGTGCGCGGCTGCCGGTGTGAGCGAGCCTGCTATCATGTGGTGCAGGTTGAGCCTTCTTTCGAAAGGATTCGCATGAGCGAGAACACCAAGCATGTGACCTACGAGGACGCCGGCGTCGACACCGCCGAGGGCGGGCGCGCGGTCGACGCGATCAAGCAGATGGTGGCCGAGACCAACCGGCCTGAGGTCATCGGCGGTATCGGCGGCTTCGGAGGCCTGTTCTCCGCTGCGGCGCTGAAGGGCATGGAGGACCCCATCCTCATCTCGGGTACCGACGGCGTGGGCACCAAGCTCGTCCTCGCCCAGATTCTTGACCGCCACGAGACCGTGGGCCAGGACCTGGTTGCCATGTGCGTGAACGACATTCTCGCCTCGGGTGCCGAGCCCCTGTTCTTCCTCGACTACATCGCCATCGGCCACATCGAGGCCGAGCATATGGCCAAGATCGTGCGTGGTGTCGCCGACGGCTGCAAGCTCGCGGGCTGCGCGCTCGTGGGCGGCGAGATGGCCGAGCATCCTGGCGTCATGCGTCCCGATGACTACGACCTGGCCGGTTTCGCGGTGGGCGTCGTCGACCGCCCCAAGATGCTCGATCCGGCAAACGTCCGTCCCGGTGACGTCATTTTGGGCCTGCCCTCCACCGGCGTTCACTCCAACGGCTACTCCCTCGTGCGCAAGGTGATCGGCGTCGACGGCGTCGTGCCCGGTACGCCCGAGGCCGCGGCCAAGAAGGCCGAGCTCGAGGCAATCGAGGTCGCCGACGGCGTGTCGCTTGCCGACGCGCTGCTCGCGCCCACGCGCATCTACGTGAAGCCTATCCTCGATCTGCTGCGCGGTGGCGCCCCGGTCCATGCGCTTGCCCACATCACGGGCGGCGGCATCACCGAGAACCTCAACCGCGCGCTGGCCGACGACGTCGATGCCGTGGTGACGCGCAACGGCGCCGAGATGGGCTGGGACGTGCCGCCTGTCATCACCTACATCTCCAACCAGGCCGAGCTCGCCCCCAACGAGGCGTGCAAGACCTTCAACATGGGCGTCGGCCTGTGCATCATCTGCGCGCCCGAGGATGAGGCCGCCGTCACCGCCGCCCTCGAAGAGCTGGGCGAGCATCCGTTCCGCGTGGGCACCTGCGTGCCCGGCACCGGCAAGGTGGTGTACTCCGATGAGCAGTAGCGACGAGTACCGCCGCCTGGTCGAGGAGGCGGGCCTGCCGCCCGAGGCGCTGCCGAGCGACGCGTTTTTCAGTGCGAATGTCGATGGCGAGCTGGCCCGTGCGGTCAAGGATTCCCTGGAGTCACTGGAGCCGGTCGACGAGGAGCCCCACGTCATCGACAGCAACGAGATCCAGGCCGCCCGCGCCGCCGCGCGCGAGACGGGCGAACTCGAGCCGCTCAAGATCGGCGTGCTCATCTCGGGTTCCGGCACCAACCTGCAGGCGCTCATCGACCGCATCGCCGACGGGTCGCTGAGCGCCACGATTGAGCTCGTGGTATCGAGCCGCCCCTCCGCCTTTGGCCTCAAGCGCGCCGAGGAGGCGGGCATCCAGACGCTCACCCTCTCCAAGGAGATCTACGCCGACCCCATTGCGGCCGACGAGGTGATCGCCCACGAGCTGCTGGCGCATGGTGTCGAGTACGTCATCATGGCGGGATACATGCGCATGGTGCGCGCCCCGTTGCTGGCGTCGTTCCCCAACCGCATCGTGAACCTGCATCCGGCGCTGCTGCCGAGCTTCCCGGGCGCGCATGCCATCGACGACGCGTATCGGCGCGGCGTGAAGGTCACGGGCGTGACGGTGCACTTTGCCAACGCCGCCTATGATGCGGGCCCCATTATCGCGCAGCGCGCGCTGCCGGTCGAGGAGGGCTGGGATGTCGAGGAGCTCGAAGCCCATATTCACGAGATCGAGCACGAGCTGTACCCACAGGTGGTCCAGCTGCTTGCCGACGGCCGCGTCCAGGTCCGCGACGACCTGACCGTTGCCGTTCAGGCCTGACGGGTGGAGCGCGGTGCCGCCTGCGCAGCGCCATCGCCTCGAGCCGCCCCCCTTTTAAGTCGGGAGCCTCCCATTTCTCGGACGTGGACAAAACCGTCCGAGGGATGGGAGGTTTATTTATGTGGAGCGACCGGAACCCGGGGACCGCGGAGAGCATGAGGCGACTGGGGGATGGGAGGCTTTTTTGTGGGGAGCGACCGGGCGTCCCCGTGTCACGGTTGGACGGGGGAGGGGACGTTGTCGGGCCGCGCGGCACGTGGGGCTCTTTTGGGCTGAAAGAACTGCAATTTGGGGTTGCGGGCCGCCTGCGGCGAGCGGTGCTATAGAATCGCTTGGAAACGACGGCCTGTGGAGACGGAGCGGACCATGGAGGAGACCTGGACTGTCAAGCGTTGCCTTGACTGGACGAACGGATACCTTGAATCCAAGGGAATCGAGAACCCGAGGATCTCTGCCGAATGGCTGCTGAGCTCGGTGACGGGACTGAAGCGCATACAGCTGTATACGGATTTCGCCAAGCCGCTTTCGCCCGATGAGCTTTCCCGGATGCACGAGGCCGTCGTCCGCCGTGCCAAGGGTGAGCCGCTCCAGTACATCGTGGGGAACACCGCGTTTCGCGCGATCGAGGTCGCCTGCGAGCCGGGCGTGCTGATTCCCCGTCCCGAGACCGAGATGCTGGTCGAGGAGGTCCTGACCTATCTTGATCGCGAGGTGATCGGGGAGATGGGGCGCCCCGGGGCTGTGAAGCGCGCGCCGCTGCCGTGGAATGCCGAGGTCGAGGCGGCTCGTGAGGCCGAGCGGGCTGCGGCTGCCGAGGCGGCCCGTGCGGCAATAAGCGAGGCGGGCGATGACGCTTCCGCCGGCGCCGAGACGGACGGGGGCGATGACGCCGAAGCGGACGGGGGCACTGACGCCGCCGACGAGACCGAGGCGCCCGCGGCATCCGAGGCTGAGAACGGCGACGAAAAGACTGCCGTGCCCGAAGCCGAGCCGCGTGTCGCGCGCGTGCTCGAGGTGGGCTGCGGTACGGGTTGCATCTCGCTGTCGCTTGCCCTTGAGCGCCCAGGGCGCGTGACGTGCATCGCGACCGATATCGAGCCGCGTGCCGTCGCCTTGGCGATCCGCAATCGCGATGCGCTCGGTATCGCACCCGAGGCCGCGGATTTCCGAGAGGGCAACCTTGTCGCCCCACTCGATCGCCAGAGCGAGTGGGGGACGTTTGACGTGCTCGTATCCAACCCGCCCTACATCCCGACTTCGGTCATGCGCGTCCTGCCCGACGAGGTCGCACGCTTCGAGCCGCATTTTGCGCTCGAGGGCGGCGAGGACGGTCTCGATATCTTCCGGCGCTTGGTCAACGCGGCGCCGAGCATGCTGCGTGCAGGAGGTCTTTTGGCCTGCGAGCTCCACGAGACGACGCTCGACGCGGCGGCCGATATCTGCCGCGCGGCGGGCTTCGAGGACGTGCGCATCGCGCGCGACCTGCCCGGTCGCCCGCGCTTCATCCTTGCCCGCGTTCCCGAGGCGGCGGTCGCTGCCGCTCGCGTCCGCTTTACCCAACGCTGAGCGGGCCAATACGCCCAGTCATGCCCGCCCGGCGCCCTTTGCCGAACGGTGTTTCCCGTTTATCCGGTGGGTTTGAGATGCGGCCGCATGAGGCGCCGTCGCGTGAGACAATGCTTCGAACCGCCGCTGCTGCGCGTCGGCGGTAAAACGTTTTTGTCATGCGATGAGGGAGGCCGCCATGCAGCGGATATACAGAGTGGCGGGCGACGCGTGCCCTCATCCGCTCGCCGCATGTGACGCGGCCATGATGCTGCGCGCGGGCGCATTGGCGCTCGTGCCGACCGAGACCGTCTACGGCGTCGGCGTCTCGGTGGCGGCGTATGCGCAGTCCGACGAGCTGCCCGCCGAGGGCAGCGGCTACCGCAGGATCTTCTCGCTCAAGCGGCGCGACATCGAGCAGACCGTGCCGTGGCTCGTCGGCGGTCCCGAGGCGCTCGACGAGTACGGCGTGGACGTTTCCGACGAGACGCGGGCGCTGGCGCGGGCGTTTTGGCCCGGCGCGCTCACGCTGATCGTGCGGGCGGCCCCGAACGTGCCCGCGTTCATGCAGGCGGCGGACGGGACGGTCGCCTTGCGCGCATCGGCTTCGCCGGTGGTCCGCGCGCTTGTCCACATGTGCAAATCTCCGCTCGCGGTGACGAGCGCGAACACGCACGGTGCGCCTGCGCCCACCTCGTTTGACGAGGTGGAGCCTCGCATTCTCGCCGGTGTGGACGTCGCGCTGGACGCCGGCGCGACGACGTGCCGCGATGCCTCGACCATCGTCTCGTTCGTGCATGGGAAGCTCGAGATCGTGCGCCACGGCGCCCTTTCCGACGAACGCATCCACACGGCCCTCGAATCCGCTCAGCGCTGAAGGGAGCGCCCGATGTCTTTCAACCTCGCCGAACTCAACCTTGCCGACCATGCGTTCACGGTGCCGGGCAGCAGCTACATCATGGCGCTCGATTCGGGCACGACGTCGGTGAGGGCTCTGATCGTCGACGAGTACGACGACATCGTCGCCCAGGCGTCCAAGCCGATTTCGGTCTCCTATCCCGCTTCGGGCTGGGTCGAGCAGGACCCCATGGAGATCCTCGCGTCGCAGATCGCGGTCATGGCGGAGGTGCAGTTCAAAAGCGGCATCCACTCCGACCGCATCGCGGCGATCGGCATCTCCAACCAGCGCGAGACCTGCGTGGTCTGGGATCGCGACAGCGGTCAGCCCATCTACAACGCCATCGGCTGGCAGTGCCGCCGCACCGCCCCCATCGTCGAGGGGCTCGTCGAGGCGGGGTACGAGGAGATGATCCGCGAGAAGACGGGCCTCAAGCTCGACCCGTATTTCTCGGCGACCAAGATTAAGTGGATTTTGGACAACGTCAGCGGGGCGCGCGAGGCAGCCGAGGCCGGCGAGCTCATGTTTGGCACGGTCGACACCTGGCTGATCTATAACCTGACCGGCGGGACGGTGTACGCGACGGATTACACCAACGCGAGTCGCACCATGCTGTTCAACATCCATACGCTCGACTGGGACGACGAGCTGCTCGCCATGCTCGACATCCCGCGCTCCATGCTGCCCGAGGTGCGCTGGAGCTCGGGCGATTTCGGTCATGTCTCGAGCGAGGTCATGACCCACATGCCGCCCATCACCGGCGTCGCGGGTGATCAGCAGGCGTCGTTTTTCGGCCACTGCTGCTTTGAGCGCGGCGACACGAAGAACACCTACGGCACCGGCTGCTTCATGCTCATGAATACCGGCGACGAGGTGGTGCGCTCGGACAACGGCCTCATCGCGACGATCGGCATCGCCGAGGGCGGCAAGGTGTCCTATGCCCTGGAGGGGTCGATCTTCCATGCGGGCTCGGTGATCCAGTGGCTGCGCGACAAGCTCGCCGTCATCACGGACGCCGCCGAGACGGCCGATATCGCGTGCTCGCTGCCCGACAACGCCGGCTGCTACCTGGTGCCGGCCTTCAGCGGCCTGGGCTCGCCCTGGTGGGACCCGACGGCACGCGGCCTCATCGCGGGGCTCACGGCCGCGTCCGACCGCGCGACGATCGTGCGCGCCGCCTGCGAATCCATGGCCTACCAGAGCTATGACGTCCTGCGCGCCATGGAGGCGGACGCCGGAGTGAAGCTCGAGAGCCTGTCGGTGGACGGCGCCGCCTCGCGCAACGAGTTCATCATGCAGTTCCAGTCCGATCTGCTCGGCATCCCAGTCGTGCAAAGCGAGTCTGTCGAGACGACGGCGCTCGGCGCGGCCTATCTCGCCGGCCTTGCCGTCGGGTATTGGGAGGACCGCGAGGAGCTTGCGCAGAACCACGCGCGCGGCAGGCGTTTCGAGCCGCAGGGCGACGCCGAGGATACCGCTCGCTACCTCGCAGGCTGGCACGACGCCGTAGCGCGGACCCGAACCGTGATAGAGTGAGATGAGGGCGCCTGGCGCGCCCGTCACGCCGTCGAATCGAAAGGACACCTGCCATGCGCGTAGCGATCGCCTCAGACCATGCCGGATTCGAACAAAAGCAGGTCCTCGTCGACTTCCTCGTAGGCGAGCCCGAGGTCGAGGTCATGGATATGGGTCCCGACTCCGACGATCGCGTCGACTATCCCGACTATGCGGTGAAGGTGGCCGAGGCGGTTGCGTCGGGTACCGCCGACCGTGGCATCCTCGTGTGCGGCACGGGCATCGGCATGGCGCTCGCCGCCGACAAGGTCGCCGGCATCCGCGCCTCCTCGATCACGACGCCTGAGTTTGCCGACCTGTTCCGTCGCCACAACGACGGCAACGTCTTGTGCCTGTCGGGCCGTTTCGTCGAGCCCGCGGTCAACGAGGAGATCATTCGCGTGTTTTTGACCGCACCGTTTGAGGGCGGCCGCCATGCGGACCGCGTCGCGAAGGTTATGGCGCTGGACTAGGCGATGCCGGCGCTTAAGCGATGATGTTTTGACGCCCGGGCTTGCCGATCGGCAGGACCCGGGCGTCTCGTATAGAAAGGCTTTGACATGGCATGTGATTTCGATTCCTCGCGCGTGACGGTGGTCGACCACCCGCTCGTGCAGCACAAGCTCTCCATCCTGCGCGACCGCGCGACGGGCACCAAGCAGTTCCGCGACCTGGTGCGCGAGCTCGCGCGCTTGGAGTGCTACGAGGCGACACGCGACCTGCCGCTTGCCGACGTGCAGATCGAGACCCCCATCTGCCCGACGACCGCCCGCTGCGTCGCCGGGCGCAAGCTCGCCATCATCCCCATTCTGCGCGCAGGCCTAGGCATGGTCGACGGCGTGCTCGACCTGGTGCCCGCCGCGCGCGTGGGCCACGTGGGCATGTACCGCGACGAGGTGACGCACGAGCCCCACGAGTACTACGCCAAGCTGCCTGGCGATATCGCCGAGCGCCTGTGCCTGGTCGTCGACCCCATGCTCGCCACCGGCGGCTCGGCCACGGCCGCCCTGCAGTATCTGCGCTCCCAAGGTGCGACGGACATCCGCTTCTTGAGCATCGTGGCGGCGCCCGAAGGGCTCGCGGCCGTGCTCGAGGCGGATCCGGACGTGCACATCTACACCTGCTCGGTGGATGAGGGCCTCAACGACGACGCCTATATCGTTCCGGGCCTGGGCGATGCCGGCGACCGCATCTTCGGCACGCTGGACAGGTGAGATGGCCGGCGCGAGCCCGCTGCTTTTCCAATGTGTCCGCTTCGTTTACGCGCATTGAATTTTCGAATTCCTTGCCTATACTAGTCACACGACGTATGCGCACCCTGTTTTTCAGGGGGCGCAGCGCCAAGAAGGGAGCCCGATGTCCGAGTTCGACCCTGCGCTCGCATTCGATCTTGCCGCGCACGGACCGGCGCTCGCCGTCGGTGTCCTTCTGGGCCTGTTCGCGTTCGTCCCGCTGCTTTTGGCCGTCGTGCCCGTACTGCGCCGCGTGAGCGATGCGAGCATGACCAAAGGCATGGTGGGCGTAGGGGCCTCGTTCGTCATCCTGTTCGTGGGTGTCGTCGTGGTTCACCTGCTCGCACCGGGGGCGCTCGTCGCATTCGTCGCAGGCGAGCTGATCGGCTTTTTCATCGGCTGGATCGGCCTTGCCATCGCGGTCCTCGCGAAGACCGATTAGTCGTGGGCGCCGGCGCAGCCGACGGCCAAAGAAAGGTGGAATCTTGGACGCGTTTTCCAAGCTGCCCGAAGAGATCAACCATCTGGTCTCCGAGTTCTCCTCCATGCCCGTGGTGGGCGATCTGGGGGCAGGCCTCACGCAGTACTCGGTGTGGCTGCTCATCGCCGCCATCGTGTTCGCGGCGATCATCCTGACGTTTGCCAAGCGCCAGGCGCTCGTTCCCAAGGGCGTGTTCGTCAACGGTGTCGAGTATCTGATTGAGTACGTCGAGAACGACGTCGCGAAAGGCGTGGTGGGCACCGAGTGGCGCCGCCACTTCCCGTTCCTGGCGACGATCTTCTTCTTCATCCTAGTCAACAACTTCATCGGCCTGATTCCCGGCTGCAAGCCCGGAACCGGCGCCATCGGCTGCACCGCCGCGCTCGCGCTCGTCACGTTTATCTACTTCGTGTACTACGGGTGCAAGAAGCACGGCGTGATCGGCTACATCAAGAGCCTGGCGCCCGCAGGCGTGATGTTCCCCATGAACGTGTTCGTGTGGGTCATCGAGGTCTTCTCGCTGCTGTTGCGCCCCATCACGCTGGCCATCCGTCTGTTCTGCAACATGTTCGCCGGCCACATCGTCATGGGCTCGTTCTCCATCATGGCCACGCTGTTCGCCGAGCCACTGCTCGAGCACTTCAGCGCCATGAACGCGCTGGGCGCGCTGCCGAGCGTGGCGTGGCTCGCCATCCTGCTCATCATCTACGCGGTCGAGCTCATCGTCGCGTTCGTCCAGGCCTACGTCTTCACGGTTCTCGCCGCGGTCTATATCCAGATCGCCGAGGCCGAGGGGCACTGATCGGGCATATCGCTTGTTGACGCGGGCCGCAGTCGCGGCCCTGTCAGATATTTGGGTATCCTGCGCCGGCAGGCGCACGACAAAGGAGGAATTGTGGGAGTTATCGGTTACGGTCTCGGTGTTATCGGTGCCGGTCTGGCCATCGGCCTCGCGGCGTTCGGCGCCACGAGCGCTATGGCTCGCCAGCCCGAGGTCCAGGGTCGCGCGTTCACCGTCTTCATTCTGGCGTCCGCGTTCACCGAGGCGCTCGGCCTCATCGGCTTCGTCGTCACGCTGATCTCCTAACGCTCGCGCACGTGTCGAGTAAGGAGAGGAACATGAAGCTTACAAACCGCGCTGCCGGTGCAGCCGCCTCCATCGCCGCGGTGGCGCTCGTCGCCCCGAATCCGGCGTTTGCCGAGGGCTCTGCCGGCGGTCCGTCGATTCTGATCCCCAACATGGCGGAGTTCGTCCCCGCGCTCATCGCCTTCCTCATCATCTGGGTCGTGCTGGCCAAGATCGCTTGGCCCAAGGTCCTGACGATGATGGACGAGCGCAGCCGCCGCATCGAGGAGAGCCTCGAGGAGGCCGAGCGCACCAAGCAGAAGGCGCTCGACGACCGCAAGACGTCCGACGAGCTCGTGGCCGACGCACGCCGCCAGGCCGCCGAGATCGTGCTCGCCGCGCGCCAGGACGCCGAGCACGAGCGCGCCCGTATCCTCGCCGCCGCGCACACCGAGGCCGAGGACATCATCTCCAAGGCGCGTGCGAACGCCGAGGAGGAGCGTCGCTCGCTGTACGCCGACGCCGCCGGCACCATCGCCGACCTTTCGGTCTCCGTGGCCTCCAAGATCGTGGAGAAGTCTCTGGACGAGGACGGCGAGCAGCGCCGCCTCATCGAGCGCTACATCAAAGAGGTAGGTAGCCTGAATGCCAACTAGCCGTAGGGAGAACAGGGTCCTCGAGACCTATGCCCGCGCCCTGCTCGAGGCTGCGAAGGCGGAGGGTCGCGTCTTTACCGACCTGGACGCCCTCGGCGCTCTTTCCCAGGCGAGCCCCGAGGTCCTCGCGGTCGTCAAGACCATGGTCGAGCGCGACCAGCTTGACCTGCTGCCGCAGGTCGCCGAGGCCTATCGCGCCATGACCGAGGACGATGAGGACGTCGTGGGCGTGACCGTCACGACCGCCGTCGAGCTCGACGACGAGCTGCGCGCGCAGATCGTCGCGATGTGCGAGGAGCAGCTCGGCCGCCACGTGTCGCTTATCGAGCGTGTCGATCCGTCCATCATCGGCGGCATCGTGCTCGAGGCCCGCGGTCAGCGCCGCGACATCTCGGTCAAGACCCAGCTGCGCGCCGCGCGCAAGACGCTCGGCGAAGCCCAGCTCACTTTAGGAGGTGAGGCCAGCAATGGCTGAGATCATTAACGCCCAGACCATAGCCCAGGCCCTCGCGAAGAAACTCGATTCGCTCAACGCGGTCGTCGACACGCAGGAGGTCTCCCTCGTCGATGAGGTGGGAGACGGCATCGCCCGCGTCTCGGGCCTGCGCAGCGCCATGGCCGGCGAGCTGCTTGAGTTCAAGAGCAGCGAGACGGGGGAGACGGTGTTCGGTCTCGCCCAGAACCTTGAGCGCGACGAGGTCGGCGCCGTTCTGTTCGGCAACGTCTCTGTCATCAAGGAGGGCGACGAGTGCCGCACCACCGGCCACATCATGGACATCCCCGTGGGCCGCGGCATGCTCGGCCGCGTCGTGAACCCGCTCGGCGAGCCCATCGACGGCCTCGGCGAGATCCGCACGACCCACTATCGCCCCATCGAGTTCAAGGCGCCCGGTGTTATCGACCGCACCCCGGTGTGCGAGCCCGTCCAGACCGGCCTGCTCGCCATCGACTCGATGATTCCCATCGGCCGCGGCCAGCGCGAGCTCATCATCGGCGACCGCAAGGCTGGCAAGACGGCCATCGCCATCGACGCCATCATCAACCAGCGCGGCAAGGACATGGTCTGCATCTACGTGGCCATCGGCCAGAAGGCCTCCACAGTCGCCAACATCCGCGCCACGCTCGAGGAGCATCACGCGCTCGACTACACGGTCATCGTTTCGGCCACCGCGGCCGAGTCGGCGCCCATGCAGTACATCGCGCCCATGGCCGGCGCCGCGATCGGCGAGTTCTTCATGTACAACGGCGTGGACGGCAAGCCCGCGAGCGCCGAGAACCCTGGCGGCCACGTGCTCGTCATCTACGATGACCTGTCCAAGCAGGCCGTCGCCTACCGTCAGATGTCGCTGACGCTGCGCCGTCCGCCCGGACGCGAGGCCTACCCCGGCGACATCTTCTACCTGCATTCGCGCCTGCTGGAGCGCGCCTGCAAGCTCTCCGAGGCCAACGGCTCGGGCTCTATGACCGCGCTGCCCCTCATCGAAACGCAGGACGGCGACGTGTCGGCCTACATCCCGACGAACGTCATCTCCATTACCGATGGCCAGATCTACCTGCAGAGCGACCTGTTCTTCCAGGGACAGCGCCCCGCGGTCGACGTCGGCATCTCCGTGTCGCGCGTCGGCGGCGCCGCGCAGATCAAGTCCATGAAGCAGGTGGCCGGCAACCT
>CASEEY010000051.1 GCA_949287055.1 uncultured Collinsella sp. | reverse complement strand
ATGCCCGCGTCCTTGACCCGGAAAATACAGAAATCCTCATGGTGCTTGGTCTGCACTGTGCGAAACTGAATTTCCCCGTTAAATCCCTGGTTGATGGCCTCGTCCAGGCAGGAACAGTAGAGCGCTCCCGCCTCCTTGGCGTCAAATTCCTGAAAGGCCAGATACCAGGGACAGACCGTCACATGGGACTCAAAATCCGGGGAAATGCTCACAATCTCCATCTGATTGGCCGTGCCCGACTGCACCGCCTCCTCCGAGGACACCCACTCCCCGTACCGGCAGAAGGTGCCGTAATCCAGGGGTTCCCCGGCCCGGATGGCCCGCTGGGCCATGCGGCTTCCCCGCTGCATGGCGTAGTGCTTGACCCCGTGGAGGAAGGCGGCCCGCCCTCTCTCCCCAAAGGTCTCCGTAAGTCTTTTATAATAGGAAGACACGATAAAAACCTGCGTTCTCTCTGAAAATCCCATCTTCTCACTCCCCATTCTGCTCTGTACTCCGAGCCGATCAGTCAATAAATTTCACCCGGGCCTCGTCGTAGTGACCTCTCTGGGCCGGCTCCTCGTCCGCCACTCCCACGGCGATCACCGCCATGGGAATCGCCAGTAGCACCAGAGCCACACCACACGAGCAAACATCAAACGTGCGCCTCACAAACCGATAGCCCAAGCTACCCGAAATATGCGAAAGCCGCGGCAGCTCCACCACGCCCTCATCGGGCAGCAGTTCCGCCAGAACATCCGCAGCGATACCGCTCTCGGTAAGCCCAGGCGTATGGCTGACAGCAGTAAAGACTTCGGCAACCTCACGGCGAGTTTCTGCTGCAGCTGCCGCTTCAACGAGCTGCTCCATCACCGGATGCGCGGCGCAATCGCCGTCGGCATTATCCGGAAGCGCGATCGCCCCTTCGGCTAGTCCAGCTTCTGACATACCGTCATCGTTCATTTCATCAACCCTATGCATCCTTCGATGCCAATCCCCCGACCAGCAAGTCCCCCTACGACTTGCTTACAATCTCCAGCCCCACCTTTACGACCTTGGTGCGGCCAAACATATGCATCTCAAGCCAAGCCAGACGCTTGTGGCGGTCTACCTTGACGATCTTTGCCTCCTGGCCCTTCAGCGGGCCCTTGGTCACCTTGACCTCATCGCCTTCGATCACGCCCTCGGAGAACTCCACCGTGTGGGTCTCCACGTTGGTGAGCGCCAGCAGCCAGGCAACCTCCTCGCGCGTAAGCGGCACATATTGCTCATCGTGCCCGCCGACCACGCGAACAAAAAAGGGCAACTCGCCCAAACGCTGGGCGACGCCCTCGATATTCGGCGTACTCACAAACACATATCCCGGAAAGAGCCGACGCACCTCACGGCGCCACGTACCCTGCTCACGCCTCATGGACTCGTACAGCGGAACGAAGCACTCGCCCACCATATCGCCCATTAACCTTTGCAGCAGCTCGCACGCCGCGCGCTCGCGCCCACCGGGCACCTGCAGTACGTACATGTTCACGCGAGCATCGATCCTTGGCTCATGCTGCGGACGAGGCGCTCGGAGCCCGGCTCTATCATGCACCTCGGAGGTCTTGCCATCGGGCCGGCGCGGCGCAGGCGGCGCCTATCGCCGGGTCGAAACACGCAAAAGCCCAGACACGCCGGCGCGCATCTGGCCCTGTGTGCGGAAAATCGTGCGGCCTCGTTGCCAAGGCCGCACGCCCGACCGCTCAACCTCCGACGGCATAGCCAACGCGCGCTCAGCGACGATTGCCCGTCCGTTCGGATATGTGCATCCCGCTCAGGCGCTTTTTAGCGTCTCAGCAGGGCATTTCGCATGCTGCGACAAGCGTGTGTCCGCATCACGAAACGCATCAACACTATATCATCTTAAGGTTGACGTAAGGTAGGGCATACAGGGATCGCGCACACCCGAAAAGCACCGGGTGTCCTTAATCCACCGTCTTTCATCTGCGTGTATTCCAAGCAGGAAAAAGATTCGTAAAGGTATTCCAAGACGCCCCCCCCCGCGCGTCACAAAAGAGACACGTTTGTAAGGGGGAAGTAAGGGCCGGTTTGGCCGCAGCGTGCGTCCAGAAAACCGCTCCGGGAGCAGCTTCCCTAGCACCGCTTTAGGCAACACGGCACGTTATGCCTGAATCGCCTGTTCGAAACCTTCGTCTTCATCCAAGTTATCCTGCCGCCCCCATGCAAAAGCCTGTGCACAAGCCATCGACTTTTCACTGATCGAGCCCTCTGCCAAGGGAATCAGGCATCGCGCTCCCTCCCGCGTGCGCGCAAGCTTGATCATGCGCGCATGCAGCTCGTCGGGAATCGCTCCCCTCTCGTAGGTTGCATACGTCTGCTCGCCAAACCCCAAAAACCTGCTGAACTCTCGCACCGACATGCCGTACTGCGCACGCAGGGCTTTCAGCTGGGTAGGCGAAGGTATGCCGTGGCGCTCCCGGTAAATGCGATCGACCAGTTCAAAGTTTTGCTGATCGACACGTGAGTCGCCAATTGGCTCCCCGCAATGAGGGCATATCGCGACAACGGCATCATGTTCCACGCGCTCACCCATGACGAGCTGGACCTCACGACGGCACACAAGGCGAGCCCGCACATCCCTATCGCATACCGGACAGAAAGTGTCATAAAACTTTGAATCCATCCTTGCTCCTCATCGGAAGACGCAGCGGCTTTAATGCCCCGCTCGCTGCATCCAGCAGATGCGGCAGCTTGACGGTATCACCGATTTCGATATTTGTAATTATATAATTACAAAGGACGGACGACAATCCTCTACCGCCGCGCTCCGATACTCGCCAGGGTCCAGCACCCGTCATCCCCCGGCGCTCACCTACACCGTGAGGAACATCATCCCGATGATGAGCACGAAGCCGGCGATGTCGGTCGGGGCGAAGGCAGTGCCCAGCATGAGCGCGCTCGTGATGGTCGCCGACACGGGCTCCACCGTGCCGATGAGGCCAGCGCGCATGCTGCCGATGTCCTTGACGCCCTGCATGTACAGCAGGTAGGCCAAAAACGAGCCGAGCAGCACGAAGACGGCAAGGGTCTCGATACCCGCCATGTCCAGCGCTGGCGCATTGTTCCACGGCTGCACGAAAATCGACGTCACGATGCCCGAGAGGAACATGGCCGAACCCGTCACGATCGTCGAGCCGTACACCGGCAGGATCTTGACAGGCAAAATGGTGATAAGCGCCGCACCCAAGGCGGTGAGCAGGCCCATCGCCAGACCCATGGGCGGGATGGACAGCTTGGTAAGGTCGCCGCCCGTCGAGATGAGCACCGTGCCTGCAAATGCCATGAGCAGGCCGGCGATCTCGCGCTTGCGCGGACGACGGTGCCCGCTCACGCAGGCGTATCCCATGATGAACACGAGCTGCAGGCACTGCAGGACCGTCGCGGTGCCCGCGTTGGTCAGGCGCACCGCGCTGAGATAGAAGAACTGGTTGGCCAGCAGTCCGAAAAACGTAAACACCAGCTGGATGCGGCGATGCTCGCGCGTGGTCCACAGCTGGACGAAGCGCTTGCGGTCAAACAGCAGGATGATAATCATGAACAGCCCGCCAGCGAGCAGCTGGCGCACGCTCATGAGCCACATGGTGTCGACATGGTACACGTCAAACAGGGCGCTGGCCGCCGTGCCCGAGAAGCCCCAGAACGCGCCACCGAGCAGCGCTGCCAACGCGCCGATCAGCAGCCTGCGCGTCGCCTGGTTGTTCAGGCGGTCGCGCCACGCGCGGCGCTTGGCGCGGCTGGTGGCGTCGGCGCCGTGCGGCACGTTCTCGCGCATGATCTTGGCCATGTCCTCGGACATATATCCCCCTGGTGCGTAGTGATTCCGCCGACTACCTTAGCGCATACTTTTTGCTGGTTGTAGCGTGTTTTTGCATAAAAGCAAAGTCACTGCGGCATGCCGGAGCATGCCCTTGGCAAACGACGGTGCACGCGCGAACTTGTAGGCGAATCGTGGACGGGACGGGGCTCGGAGCGGGGGCGAGCGCAGGTTAGCAGTCCGACGATCGTTCCCGAGCCCCGCATCTCCCATCGCACGCGGCAAACACCCGGCGAGCGTCCCGTTTTCGCCCGACGGTGTCGACTCCGCGCCGCCCCGAGGGGTATAACCTTGTGCATGCACTGTTTCGGAAAGGACCCCTATGAGCGATTCCGTCTCCCCATCCGTCGCATCCTCCGCGCGCGAGCGCGCCGCCGAGCGCCTTGTTCCCGGCGCGAACCTGCACGGTTTTGACCTTACCCGCAGCGAAGACGTTCCCGAGCTCGACGCCGACGCCTACGTGATGCATCACGCCGCGTCCGGCGCGCGCCTGCTCTACCTGGCCTGCGAGGACGAGAACAAGGCCTTTGCGATCGGCTTCAAGACCCCGCCGGTCGACGATACGGGCGTGTTCCACATCCTGGAACACTCGGTGCTCAACGGCTCGCTGAAGTTCCCGGTCAAAGAGCCGTTCGTCGACCTCATCAAGACCTCCATGCAGACGTTCTTGAACGCCATGACCTACCCGGACAAGACCGTCTACCCCGTGGCGTCCACCAACGAGCAGGACCTGCTCAACCTCATGGACGTGTACATGGACGCGGTGCTCAATCCCGCCATCTACCTCAAGCGCACCATCTTCGAGCAGGAAGGATGGCATATGGAGCTCGACGAGGAGGCGGCCGACGACGGCGCGGACGCAAACGCCGATGCGGGCACCGACGCAGCCGCGGGCTCCGGCCTGCGCTACAACGGCGTCGTGTTCAACGAGATGAAAGGTGCGCTGTCCGACCCCATGGACGTGCTCGACAACGCCATGGGCCGCGCGCTGTTCCCCGACACCGCGTACGCCTGCGAGTCGGGCGGCAACCCGCGCGCGATTCCCAACCTCACCTACGAGCAGTTCCTGGACACGCACGCGCGCCACTACAACCTGGCCAACAGCTACATCGTGCTCTACGGTGACATGGACGTCGACCGCGTGCTCGCGTTTCTGGACGAGCGCTACCTGTCCGACGAGGCGCGCGCGGCTGCGGCTGCCGCCAAGCGCGAGGCCGGCACGCTCGTCGAGGCGCCGGGCGAGCCCAACCCGCTCGCGACGCAGGCGCCCGTGATCTGCGACTATGAGCGCGTCGACATGGTGACGACGCCCGAGAACGCCTTGGTCGGCATGGCCTACGTGCTGGGAAGCGCCCTGGATCGCAAGCGCGTCATCGCGGCGGACATCCTGTTCGAGGCCCTGCTCGGCTCCAACGAGGCGCCTGTCAAGAAGGCCATCATGGCCGCCGGCCTTGGCGGCAACGTGGTGAGCTACACCGACGCGTCGTGCCTGCAGCCCTATGAGCTCATCATCCTGCAGAACGCCAAGCCCGAGGTCGCGCGCGCGTTCCGCCGCGTCATCGAGGACGAATGCCGCCGCCTGGCCGACGAGGGCATCCCCCGCGACCGCCTGGAGGCCGTGATCTCGAGCAACGAGTACGACCTGCGCCAGCGCGACTACGGCATGGCCGACGGCGTCGCCATCGCCTGCGACGCGCTCACCACCTGGCTGTACGACAACGATGCCGCCACGCTCGCGCTCAAGTACGGCCCGGTCTATGCCGAGCTGCGCGACGAGCTCGCCGGCTCCTACTTTGAGGACCTGCTGCGCGAGCTCGTGCTTTGCAGCGAGCACCGCGCCCTCGTGGAGCTCGTGCCGCGCGAGGCCGGCGCCGACGACGATCCGAGCATCGTGCGCCTGCCCGCCGATGAGCTGCCCTCCCGCGATGAGGTGGCAGCCAACGTGGCCGCCCTGCGCGCCGTGCAGGAGGCGCCCGACACGCCCGAGGCCAAGGCGACCCTGCCGCGCCTGCACGTGTCGGACATCGGGCCGGCGCGCCCCGAGCCCGCGCTCACGCTGGACACGCTCGCGCCGCTGCCGTGCCTGAAGCACGACATCCCCACGCATCGGCTCGCCTACCTCATGGTGTACTTCGACCTGACGCACGTGAGCTACGCCGAGCTGCCCTACGTGACGGTGCTCGCCCGCCTCATGAAGCAGCTGGGCACCGCGCGTCGCTCCGCCTCCGAGCTCGACAGCTACATCGGCTCCAATCTGGGCTTCTTGGCGTTTGCCCCCGAGGTCATGCCGCAGCCCGGCTGGAAGCTCGCCCACCCCGTGCTCACCGTGGCCGCCGGCGCCCTGTCCGAGAAGATCGACATGCTTGCCGCCATCCCCGCCGAGGTATGGGGCGAGACCGTCTTTGAGGACACCGACCGCATCCGCGATGTGCTCACCCAGATGCGCATCGGCATGGAGCAAGCGTTCCTGAACGCGGGCCACCAGGCGGCGCTTGCCCGCTCGTGGTCGTACGTGTCGCCCGCCGGCGTGGTGAAGGAGATGCTCGGCGGCGTGGACTTCTACCGTTTCCTGCGCGACCTGCTCGAGCACTTCGACGAGCGCGCAGACGACCTGTGCGCCAAGCTGCGCGACCTGCAGCAGCGCATCTTCACCTCCACCCGCACGGTGGCGAGCTTCACCGGATCGGACGAGGACTACGACCGCTTCTGGGCTGCCGCCGGCACGATGGGGCTTGCCGAGCGCGGCGACGCGGGCAAGGAGCTCTACGTTCCCATGCCCGAACCCAAGCGCGAGGCGTTCATCATTCCGAGCGACATCTGCTTCGTGGCGAAGGCGGCCGACCCGCGCGCCCTGGGCATCTCCATGGACGGCACGTGGGGCGTCGCCTCGACCGTGCTTTCGTACGACTACCTGTGGAACGAGATCCGCGTGAAGGGTGGCGCCTACGGCTGCGGGTTCCGCGCCGTCGCCGACCGCCAGCTGAGCTTTTACACCTATCGCGATCCGGCGATCGACCCCTCGATCGAGCGGATTGCCGAGGCGGGCAGCTGGCTGAGCAGCTTTGAGCCCGATCCTCAGGATTTCGAGGGCTTCATCGTGTCGTGCGTCGCCGGCCACGATGCCCCGCTCAAGCCGTATGCGCTCACCCGTCGCCAGAACGCGGAGTTTTTCACCAAGCGTCCCGTCCACTGGCGCGAGCAGCTGCGCGCGGACATGCTCGCCGCCACGCCCGACAAACTGCGGGCGCTCGGCGACGACATCGCGCGCGTGGCGCAGGAGGCGCCGATCTGCGTCTTCGGCGGCCGCGAGGTTATCGAGCGCAGCCGCGCCGGCCTCGTGCCCGTCGACCTGCTGGCATAGCGACAGGGTGCCGGGTTCAATCTTGTCGCCTGGCACCATACGTGTTCTTGTGAAGGGCGCCCCATGAACGAGGTTGTCACCCATACCATCGAGCCGGTGTTCGACACATCGTCGCGCGTGCTCGTGCTGGGCACGATACCCTCGCCCGCCTCGCGTGAGGTCGGTTTTTACTACGGGCACCCGCAAAACCGCTTCTGGCGCGTCATGGAGCGACTGTTCGGCCTGGCAGATCACGCGCTGGTGGATAACGATGCGCGCACGGTGTTTCTGCTGGAGCGGCACATCGCGCTGTGGGACGTGCTGGCCTCCTGCTCCATCGAGGGCGCGTCGGACGCAAGCATTTCCGACCCTGTGCCCAACGACCTGACGCGCCTCCTGGACGCCGCACCCATCGAGCGGGTTATCTGCACCGGAGGCACCGCAGAGCGCCTGTGTCGCCGCTTCAATGGGAAGCTTTTGAACGAACGTGGCATCGAGCTGGTCGGCCTGCCGTCCACAAGCCCCGCCAACGCGCGCATGCGTCTTGACGACCTGGTTGCGGCATATGCCCCCGCGTTCGTGCTGTTGCGTCAGGCCCACCTGTCGCAACACGATAAGCAGGCAATCCGTGCGGTCACGCTAGCGGCTCGCGACGCCATCGATCCTGCCGAGCGCACGCGCCGATCAGCAGAAATCTGCACGCAACTGAGCTGCGAACTCGACCGTCTTGTCTCTCCTGCCACCGTCGCCGTCTATGCCGCCATGCGCTCCGAGGTTAATCTGGACGGGTTCGTCCGCACGGCCTACGCGCACGGCTGTCGCGTAGCGTTTCCCTGCATGCAACGCGTCGCCGACGGACGCCAGACCATGGTCATGCGCGCGGTCGCCGAAGGCGATTACCTTGCAGGCGACGTCCCGTTTATCAACCGACCCGTCGCCTCCTTCGTGCCCACAGGTCCGGACGCGCAGCGCTTCCCGCTGGTCGACCCGCAGGATATCGACCTTGTCACCGTGCCGCTCGTCGCTTTTGACAGCTCTGGCAACCGGCTTGGCTACGGCGGCGGCAACTACGACCGCTACTTGCCGCAGCTGCGCGTAGATTGCATCGTTGTCGGCGTCGCCTTCGAGGCGCAGCGTGTGCCCGCCGTCCCGACCGAGCCGCACGACCGTCCGTTGCCGCGCATCATCAGCGCGTAACGCCCGATTCGAACCACGCCATTCACCGTATCGACCCCAAACTGGACATTTTGTTCAGATATGAAGGTTTGGGCGGCGGAAATCAGGCCGTCGAGGCATGCTGAAGCGCCGTCAAACCGACGGACGCAAACAGATGAAAGATTTTATATTGTCAGCATGCCGTAATACGATAACCAACCCAAAGCGGCAACTTTCGCCGGCCATGATCCTGCCGGATTATGGTCTCTCAAACCTTCATATCTGAACGAATTGTCCACCTCAGGGCGCACCGGCGCGCAAAAACGCGCTCGCAGCGTCGTCCGCCGCTGTCGTTACGCGCCACCGGCTTGGCGGATGTCGTAGGGCGTGGTCTGGTAGACGTAGTAGTTCAGCCAGTTGGTGTAGAGCAGCTGCGCCTGCGCGCGCCAGACGTTGAGCGGCGGCTGCGCCGGGTCGTCGTTGGGGAAATAGTTGACCGGAATCTCGGGGTCGATGCCGCGCTTGACGTCGCGCTCGTACTCAAGGCGCAGCGTGTCGGCGTCGTACTCGGGGTGGCCGAAGATGAAGAACCGCCGACTGTCCGTGGACTTGACGATATACAGCCCCACCTCGTCGGACACCGCGATGACCTCGAGCTCGGGCACGGCCTCCACGTCCTCGCGGCGCACGCCGGTGTTGCGCGAATGCACCGCCCAGAAGCGGTCATCGAGCCCGCGCACGAGCGGGCTCGACGGCTTGACCAGCCGATGCTCGAACACACCGGACGCCTTGGCCGGCAGGTCGTACTTGTCGATCCCGTAGTGGTAGTACAGTCCCGCCTGCGCACCCCAGCAGATGTGCAGCGTGGAGTGCACGTTGGTCGTCGACCACTCCATGATGTCGCACAGCTCGGGCCAGTAGTCGACCTGCTCGAACGGCATCTGTTCGACCGGCGCGCCCGTGATGATGAGGCCGTCGTAATGGCGGTCGCGCACCTCATCGAAGGTGCGGTAGAACGTCTCGAGGTGGCTCGCCGCGACGTGCGTGGCCTCGTGGCTCTTGGTGCGCATGAGCTCGACCTCGATCTGCAGCGGTGTGTTGGACAGCTTGCGCATGATCTGGGTCTCGGTGGCGATCTTGGTGGGCATGAGGTTCAAGATGAGCACATGCAGCGGGCGAATATCCTGATGAATGGCCCGGTACTCCGTCATGACGAAGATGTTCTCGCCTTTGAGCGTCTCGGTGGCGGGCAGCGCGTCGGGAATGCGAATGGGCATGTGCGGATCTCCTTGTGCCCGACGCGGCGGCGAGCGGTCGCCTAAACGAGTCGGACGGACGAAGCGTTCGGTTTGTCCATTGTACCGCGCTAGAATGGGAGCAGGTAGAACTCGAGGGAAAGGCGGCACTATGAGCAGCGCGAGGACGGTCGGCATCATCGGACTGGGGCACGTGGGGGCCCATGTGGCGAACACCCTGCTGTTGCAGGGGCTCGTCGACGAGCTTTACCTGTGCGACATCGACGCGCAGAAACTTGCCTCCGAGGTCCAGGACCTTCGCGACTCGCTGGCCTTTTGCCCCTATAACGCCGCGATTGTGAACTGCGGCGACACCTACGAGGAGCTCGCCGGCTGCGACATCATCGTCAACGCCGCAGGCGACGTCTCGCTGTCCTCCACCAACCGCGACGGCGAGCTGTTCTACACCACAGATGCCTGCCGGACCTTCGTCAACCGCGTGGTCGATGCGGGCTTCCAGGGCATCTGGGTCACTATTGCCAATCCCTGCGACGTCGTGGCGACGGAAATCTGGCATCTGACCGGCTATGACCCCACGCGCATTATCGGTAGCGGCACGGGGCTTGACTCGGCGCGCCTGCGCTCGCAGATCTCGCTTGCCTGCGGCGGACTTGATCCCAAGTCCATTGACACGTACATGATCGGCGAGCACGGCTTTTCGCAGATCGCGGCTTGGAAGTCCGCGAGCATCTCCGGCGTGCTGCTCTCCGAGCTTGCGGCGGCCGATTCTGAGCACTTCGGGTTTGACCTGGCTGAAGTCGAGGAGCTCGCACGACGCGGCGGTTATGTGACCATGGCGGGCAAGCACTGCACGGAGTACGCCGTTGCCGGTGCCGCCGCGCGACTGGTCGCGGCGATTTTCCATAACGAGCACGCAGTGCTCGCTGCGTCCACCCTGCTTACCGGCCAATATGGCGAGGAGGGCATCTTCTCGTCGCTGCCGTGCATCATCGGGCGCAACGGCGTCGAGCGCGTGCTCGAGCTCGACCTGTCCGACGGCGAGCGCGAAGGGTTCCACGCCAGCTGCGAGCACATCCGCGAGAACATCGCGCGCCTGGAATGGTGGTAGGGGTGTTGCGGCGCTCGTAATCGGCGTTGTGGTCACGAGAGCACGATTACTGTCGTCTTGGCGGCCCGCATGGCGTATCGGAACGCCGTGCGGGCCGTATTCTTGGTGCAGCCAGCGAATTTTTGTCCGCATGTACGTCTGCTGTACGCATTCTGGCATCCTGAGGCGCGCCTCCCCTCGGGCCCGCGCCCCAATCCGCTCTCGCTCGCGCTCACGGAGACCGCGAATCGACAGTAATCGTATCCTCGTGACCACAATCCGAAATACGAACGAAAACGGACCCCGGCAACGGCCCGCAAACGGCAGGCAGCGCCGCTTCGGCCGGTACAGGCGCGTCCTCCACATCGCAATCGCGGCAAAACCCAGCATCTAGGGCACGCCGCGCCGCGTGCCTACAGCTGCTCGTCCTCGAACCGCTGGATCTCGGCCAGGAACGCATCGCCGAAATCATCGGCCTTCTTCTCGCCGATACCGGGAACTTCCAGCAGCTCATCGCGGGTGAGCGGACGGCGACGGCACATGCCGCGCAAAGCCTTGTCGGAGCGCTCAAACAGCTCGGCGTCGTCGCCCACGTGCGGACGGGCCGGCGCGGACGCCAGGTCCTGCTCCGCCTCGATCTGGCTGCGCACCCGATCGACCGCCCGCTGCACGCGGGTCTTTGTCCGCGCCTGCGCCGCACGCCGCTTCATCGTAAACGAAAACGGCTGCTCGCTGCTGTCGGCAAGCGCCTCGACGGCGTGGGGCCCCAAGCCCACAACCGGATATTGTCCCTGCGACTGCACGAGGTAGCCGCGGCCGATCAGCTGGCCGATCACGTCTTTGATGTGCGCGGTCTTTTCGCCAGCCAGCACCCCGTAACCCGTGACCTCATCCAAGCGGTAGCCGCGGATCTTCTCGTTGTTGGCACCGTGCAACGCGTCCGCCACGATCGCCCGGCCAAAGCGCCCGCCGGTATCGCGCACGAACTCGATCGCGGCCCGCGCGATGGAGGTCACATCCTCGGTCTCGTACGGCGTCGTGCAATTTGAGCAGGCGCCGCAACCCGCGGGCGAACCATCCGCCGTGGTGCCTTGAACGGCGGAGACGTCCGTCCCCAGCGCACCCTCGTCGCCGAAGTAGCGCAGGATGTATTCATGCAGGCAGCCCGTCGTCTGGCAGTAGCCCTCCATGGCGCCCAGCAGGCGATAGCGATTCTGCCGCGCGAACTCGCGCGCCTCGGTCATAAACTCGTCACCGTCGTACTCGCGGTCTATAAGATAGCGGCGCAAACGGAAATCGTTACCGTTCCACAGCAGGTAGCAGCTCGCCGGATCGCCATCGCGACCGGCGCGGCCCGCCTCCTGGTAGTACGCCTCGATGCTCTCCGGCACGTTGTTGTGGATGACGTAGCGCACGTTGGGCTTGTCGATGCCCATGCCAAAGGCGTTGGTGGCCACGATGACCGACGCCGTGTCGTTGATGAAAGCAACCTGGCTTTCCGTACGGTCCGCATTGGACATTCCCGCGTGGTAGCGCACCACATGGACGCCCTGCGGCTCCAAGGCATGGGCCAACTTGAGATACAGCTCGTCGACGGCCTTGCGCGTGGAGCAGTACACGATGCCGCTCTCATCGGCATGTGCCAGCGCATAGTCGCGGATCCACACGGTTTTGGCCTTGTCGCCCATCTCCTCTACGCCGAAAAAGAGATTCGCACGGTCAAAGCCCGTCACCACGGTCTCGGGTTTGCGGAGCCCAAGCGCCGCGACGATATCGGCACGGACGCGCTCGGTTGCCGTCGCGGTAAACGCCGCGATGGTCGGCCGCGTGGGCAGCGCGTCCACGAACTGCGCGATCTCGAGATACGAGGGGCGGAAATCCTGGCCCCACTGCGAGATGCAGTGAGCCTCGTCGACCGCCACGAGGGGCACGCCGATGCCATCGGGTGCGGCGGCGGCCTGGGCAAAGGCGAGGAACCGCGGCTCGAGCAGGCGTTCGGGCGCCACGTACATGATCTGGTACCAACCCTCGCGAGCACGCTTGAGCACGGTGTTTTGCTGTGCGGGCGAAAGCGACGAGTTGAGGAAGCTCGGTCGCGCGCCCGTCGCCTTGAGCGCGCGCACCTGGTCGCCCATGAGCGAGACAAGGGGACTCACCACGAAGGTGATGCCGGGCAGCATGAGCGCGGGAACCTGGTAGCAAATGGATTTGCCGGCGCCCGTCGGCATGACGCCCAAAGCGTCGCGGCCGGAAAGAATCGCCTGGACCAGCCGGTCCTGGCCGTGGCGAAACGCCTCATAGCCAAAGTAGCGCGAGAGCGTCTGCCTCGCTTCGTCCATGATGTCGGCCATGCCGCTTGCCACCTCCGCTCCCCTGCCGCGAATGCCCCGCGCCCGCACGCGAGCCTCGCTTTGGCGACAAGTTTGTACCTGTCGCCATATTGTCCGAACGCCCCGCGCTCGCACGCGAGCCTCGCTCGGCGCAGCCCTTGCCTCGGCGCGAGCCCCGCGCCGGGGCATAGCTTGCCAGAGGATTATACGACAGAGGCCGCTATATCACCGGTGGGCGAGGCGCACCCTTCGCTATATACATGAATGATAGAACGCAATATAAGGCTAGCGCCCTTTACGAAGTGAGCGCTTCATTTTGAAATCGCCTGTTACAGCCCTTCTCCGTGACTGACGATCAGCAGGTCACGGGCCCGCCCCCGCTCGCTCTACCCCGCGCCTCCCAATCCAAGCACTCACTTCGCGTCGCCAAGCCGCCAAGCCGCCAGCCGCAAGGGCGCCAGGGACGCCAAGCTGCAAGGCCATCGCACCGCACGCCGCTCCCAGCGCACCGGCGCAGCACGGCCACGTGCACCGAAACCCACGCGTGTGGACGGCATGGCGAAGCAGATGCCCCTGTGAGCTCTCGCGTTGCGGCGCGGCGCGCGTGATAGAATCGGCGCGATACCCGCCGATACCCATAAGGAGGACCTGTGGCAGCAGCCGATACCCTGACCGATCGCGCCCACGAGCTCGCACGCCTCACCGTCGTCCGCCGCATCATCACCGCGGTGGCCGTCACGGCATCGGCCCTACTCCAGGCGTTCCTCATCCAGGCGTTCGTGAACCCTGCCGACCTGCTGCCGAGCGGCTTCACCGGCATCGCCGTGCTGCTCGACCGCATCACCTCGCTTGGCGGCGTGCGCATCGACACCTCGCTCGGCATGCTTGCGCTCAACGTGCCCGTCGCCATCCTGTGCTGGAGAAGCATCAGCCACCGCTTCGTGCTCTTCTCCATGATGCAGGTTGCGCTGTCCTCTCTGTTCCTGCAGATATTCCACTTTGAGCCGCTACTTGACGACAAGATGCTGCTCGTGGTGTTCGGCGGCTTTCTGTCGGGCATCTCCATCGCGCTCGCGCTCAAGGCGGGCGCGTCCACGGGCGGCACCGACTTCATCGCCCTGCTCGTGTCCAACCGTACCGGCAAGACCATCTGGGGCTTCGTGTTTGCGGGCAACTGCCTCGTGCTCGTAATTTTCGGCGCGATGTTCGGATGGGACAACGCCGCGTACGCCATCGTGTTCCAGTTCATCTCGACCAAGTCGATCGACAGCTTCTACCACCGCTACGACCGCGTGACGCTGCAGGTGACCACGAAGTACGCCGACGAGATCATGACCGCCTACATCGAGCGCTTCCAGCACGGCATCAGCTGCGCCGAGATCATCGGCGGCTACAGCCGCGAGAAGATGTACCTGCTGCACGCGGTGGTTTCCACCTACGAGTCGGAGGATATCGTCAAGCTCATGCGCGATATCGACCCCGGCGTGGTGATCAACATCCTGCGCACCGACAACTTCATCGGCGGCTGGTGGCACGGACACGTCGACGAGCCGGTGCCGACCGCCGTGCCCGATCCGGACAAGCTGCCGCCGCGCTCGTCGGCGACCCGCAAGCGCAACGC
>CASEEY010000050.1:11513-12710 GCA_949287055.1 uncultured Collinsella sp. | reverse complement strand
CCGGGATCGATTCGGTCAGGTTCTCGAGCATCAGATGCGCGGCGGCAAGCGGGGACTTCGCCTCGTGCACCCAGGTCTCGATGTACCCGCGGTAATCGGCCACCTGCCGCTGGCAGCTCGCAACGTCGTCGTTTGCCGCCTTGGAAATCGCCCGCAGCGCATCGTAGACGACCTCGCCCTCCGCGAAGTCGGGGCGATCGACCATCTCGGCAATCCACAGCGGGTGCTCGACGCGCGACGCGGCCCGCTCAAGATCGCCGAAAAACGCTCGGCGCTGCAGCCACGACAGGACGTTGACGGCAAGCACCGCGAGCAGCACCATGCCGCAGACCAGCAGGGTAACGGTCCAGCCGGCACCGGCGACCGTGAGCACGAAGCCGATAAGGCCGATGGCGACGAGCACGATGAATGCCCCGATGAGCGACGATTTGAGGTACGTTCCGTACGACATCGAAGCCCCCTAGACCGAATAGCCGCGGCCGCGATGCGTGGACAGGTAGCCGCTCACGCCGATTTTCTCGAGCGTGTTGCGCAGGCGGTTGATGTTGACCGTCAGCGTGTTGTCGTCCACAAACGCATCCGAATCCCATAGGTCGCGCATGATAGCCTCGCGCGAGACGATAGTTCCAGCATGCTTGATAAGAAGCGCCAAGATGCGCATCTCGTTTTTGGTGAGCTCCACCTGAGCCCCGTTGGCGCTCGCAATCGAACGGGCCAGATCGAGCTCGAGTCCGTTATGCGAAACGATGTTGCGCTCGGGCGCGACGTTCGCCCGACGCAAAAGCGCTTGGATGTGGGCGATGAGCACGCGGGAGCTATATGGCTTGGTCACGAAGTCATCGGCACCCATCGTCATGCTTAAGACCTCGTCGATCTCGGTCACGCGCGAGGTGAGCACGATGATGGGCACACCGGAGCGCTCGCGCAGGTCGCGACAGATCAGCTGCCCATCGGTCCCGGGCAACGTCAGATCGAGCAGTACGAGATCGGGGTCGGCAGCCACGATATCGTCGACCACGGCGTCGAAGGTCGAGCACGCCGCCACGTCGAAGCCGTTGCGCTCAAGTACCTGCGCCAACTCGGTACGAATGGACTCGTCATCTTCGACGATGTAGATGAGCGGCATAGCGGCCTCCTCGATACGGCACGGATGCGGCGGACGGCCCGCCACGTTCCCATTATGCCGCGGCGCGCGCA
>CASEEY010000050.1:0-11464 GCA_949287055.1 uncultured Collinsella sp. | reverse complement strand
GCCCGGCACGTTGCGACAATGTAAGAGACCGAGAGGCCGCGGCATGTCGCCCAAAAACCCTCGGGCGACGCGACCGCGATGAGCAGGCGTCCGTCCTCGCCTGCGAGCTTACGAGTACAGCTTGGCCACACCGGAAGAGAAAAAGCGCAGCATCTCCGCGTCGGTCGTCTCGGCACCCATCGCCTCATCGGAAACGACCACACCGTGCTCGTCCGAGATCAGGGCAACAGGCGCAGCGGTAGCGGAATCAACGGAACCGTCGCGGACGATCTCGTAGCCGCGCGTGGATGCCAACTGCTCCACCAGCGTTCCCGTTCCGCAGAGCGCCTCGTCGCACTCGGCCGCAACGTGCAGCGCCCCGTCGCGCACGCAGCAGAGCAGCTCGGGGGCGACCCCGGTCTTTGCAGCCTCGTCGCGCGCCTGCGCAGCCCGGGAAGCAAGGGCGGCGGCAGACGTATCGGGCAGCGGCTCGTACGCGCCGACCGTCATCGCGGCATTGCCGTTGACGTCGATCACGAGCATGAGAACGCCGCTCGGATCGTCATAGGCGCCGTCGGCAAGCGACCACTCCACGTGCTGCTTTGCCCACGAAAGCATGTTGCGCGTGAGCGGCTCGCCCATCACCACGCGTTGCGAGAGCGCACGAATATGCCGGTTGAGCAAGGGGACCGTGCGCTTTGCCATGCGCCAGCGGCAGACGAGTGCCGGCCGGTCCAGCTCAAAGGCGGGCACGGCCTCCTGATTGGCGCAAAACTCCTCATAGGCGCGCCGGTCCTCGGCGTTTTGGAACAGTTCGCGTGCGGTCGGCTCCATGCCTTGCCCCCCATCGGCAACATCGGTTCAAACGAAGCCATTGTACCCTTCAGCGCGCCTGGCGGCCTAACGGATGTGTCACCAGACCAACGTCGCCCGTCAGAGCGAAGGGGCGCACGCCCGCAGGCGCGCGCCCCTTCGATTGGCCCTCGAATCAAAGGCACTCTAGCTGGCTTAGTGGCGGAAGTGGCGAGCTCCCGTGAACACCATCGCGATGCCGTGCTCGTTGCACGCCTCGATGCTCTCGTCATCGCGCTTGGAACCGCCCGGCTGGATGATGCAGGTCACGCCGTGTGCGGCAAGCACGTCCACGTTGTCGCGGAACGGGAAGAACGCGTCGGACGCGCAGGCGAATCCACCCTTCTCCCAGCCCATGCGATCGCACGCGTCCTCGGCGCGCTCGCAGGCGAGCAGTGCGGAGTCGACGCGGTTGGGCTGACCAGGGCCCATGCCGATGCCGGCATTGTTCTTGGACACCAGGATGGCGTTGGACTTGACGCCCTTGCAGACGCGCCAGGCAAACATGAGCTCGGCCATCTCCTCGTCGGTCGGCTTGCGCTCGGTCGGGCAGGTGAAGGTCGCCGGATCCTCGGCGACGGTGTCGACGTTCTGCACGAGCACACCGCCGTCAACCGAACGCAGCTCGAAGGCCGCATGGCCCTCGGCGCCACCCGTGGCGAGCACGCGGAGGTTGGGGCGCTTGGCCATGCGCTCGAGCGCCTCGTCCGTGTAGCTCGGGGCGATGATGACCTCGACGAACTGCTTGTTCTCGTCGGCGAAATGCTCGATGAGCTCATAGGGCACCTCGCGGTTGCAGGCGATGATGCCGCCGAAGGCGCTCTTGGGATCGCACGCGAAGGCACGATCGTACGCGGCAGTGATGTCCTCGGCGACAGCGGAGCCGCAAGGGTTCTGGTGCTTCAGGATCACGCAGGCGGGACCGTCGAACTCGCGCACGAGGTTCCAGGCGGCGTCGGCATCCAGGTAGTTGTTGTAGGACAGCGGCTTGCCCTGAATCTGCTCGGCGCCGACCAAGGGATTCGCCGAAGAGCCCTCGGCGGCGAACCCGTCGGCAAAGCGGTAGATGGCGGCGGACTGTTGGGGGTTCTCGCCATAACGCAGGTCCTCGACCTTCTCCAGGTGCAGGTCGAGCGCAGCGGGAGCCGCAGCGTCGGCCTCGGGAGCCTGCTGGGCGCCGAGCCATTTCGCAATCGCGGCGTCGTAGGCCGCGGTGGTCTGGTACACCTTGAGCTGCAGGCGGCGGCGCGTCTCGAGCGTCGTGGCGCCGTCATGCTCGGCCATCTCGGCAAGCACGCAGCCGTAGTCATCCGGATCGGAGACGACCGTCACCGAATCGGCGTTCTTGGCGGCGGAGCGGAGCATGGAGGGACCACCGATGTCGATGTGCTCGATGGCGTCGGCAAACGTGACGTCGGGCTTCGCGACGGTCTTCTCAAACTCATACAGGTTGACGACGACCATATCGATCATGCCGATGCCGTGCTCGGCGGCCTCGGCCATGTGCTGCGGGTCGTCACGACGGGCGAGCAGGCCGCCGTGCACCTTGGGGTGCAGCGTCTTCACGCGACCGTCCATCATCTCGGGGAATCCGGTGTACTCCTCGATGGGCACGACCTTGACGCCGCCCTCCTCCAGGGCGCGCGCCGTGCCGCCCGTGGAGATGATTTCGACCCCGTAGACGGTCTGAAGCTCCCGCGCGAACTCGACGACCCACTTCTTGTCGGTCACCGAGATCAGCGCACGTCTGATCTTGACGTCTGTTGCCATGCGGCCCCTCCTTCTCGTTGGCGTCCGCAGCGGTCATAGCCTTCAGCGGACGCATGTGCACCCATTTAATGTAGCGCATGCACACGACGGGGGTGCGGGGTTCACGAAGAATTTGCTGAGGGGCCGGGCGACCGTGGCGAACGGATAGCGGTAAAGCTATGGCGCCATGAAGGCACCATAATTCGACGGCGGTGCGGTGGTACAAACAAAAACGACGGCATACGACGCACGACGGGAGGTGCGCATGGTATCCAAGGTCCTCTACCGGCCCTTCGAGGAGACGGATTTCGACAGCATCGCTTCCGTGCTGCAGCCGATCTGGCACCAGCGGTCGGATAACGACGCCTATAACTTCCTCGAAGCCTGTGAAGACCTCGCGCATGCGCTCTCGGTCTCGTCATTCTCCCAGGTCGTCGTCATCGACGGCGCGCCCAGCGGCATCGTTTTGGCCCGCGCGGCACGCGACGCGAGCGACCCCGGCAGTCGATGGAAGCGCGCCGAGCGCGATCTTCTCGAGCAGATGGGCAACATCGATCCTCGGGCAGCCCAGCGTCGCGAGGTCTTCAGCGAGCTGGAAGGCCGCGCCGACGACAGGCTTCTGGAGCTCGCCGCACTCGACGATGCGGCCGGCGAGATCACGCTGCTCGCCGTCGACTCCGAGGTGCAGCAGGGCGGAATCGGAACGGTCCTGCTCGACGCCGCGCTCGCCCACCTCTCGGAACGCGGATCTTCCTGCGCCTACCTCTTCACCGATACGACCTGCACCTGGTCGTTCTACGAGCGCCGCGGGTTCACGCGGCTCGCCCGCTATCGGCCGGCGAGGGAGGAGCGCCGCATCCTACCGCGCGAGATGTACCTCTACGCGCGCGACCTGTCCACGTAAGGCACGCATGCCCGGGCCAACTGCAGCCGGCGATCCGTCAAATTCCGACCGACGCGCTAGAACGTTCCGCCGCCCCCGCCGCCGACGCCGCCGCCTCCGCCAACCGAGAAGCCGCCGCCGAAGCCCGCTCCCGAGCTGTCGAGACTCGAGGCGAGGGCGCTGACGGTCTCCGACTGAACGCCCTGCAGCTCATCCGCGGCACTGCGATGGCCGATGCGCGGATAGCACCACCAGTAGATCGGATAGTAGTAGCCGCCGTAGGCGTCCTCGCGCATATCGCGCGGCACGGCGTCGGCGAGCTGGCGAAGCACCTCGTCGGACACGCCGAGCGCGACCGCCATCACGAGCAGCTTGTTCCACAGCACGAGGTCGGCGGGCACGGCCTCGCCAAGGCGCGTGAAGTCCTCGAGCCAGCGCTTGAGTGCGGCGCATTTCTCGCGCAGCTCGATACCCTCGCGCGAATACACCTTGAACGTCGCCGCGAGCACGATGGTGGCGACCACGCAGACGATCGAGATGCAAAACGCGATGACGTTGGCGAAGTCGGTCGCGACGAAGAAGACGAACGAGGCGATGCCCAGCACAACCGCCAGCGCGACACCGGCCGCCGTGAACGCCGTGCCCCGCGATGTCACGAGCGAGCGCATCTCGAGCGCCGCGGACACGCAGGCCTTGAAATCGTCGACGCGGTCCTTGAAGCCTCGGGCATCGAAGTCGGCGCGCTCCTTGATCTGGTCGAACCTGACGGTGTCGGCCGCGTCCTCACCCTCGCCGAAATACAGCGCGAGCACCGCGCGATCGATCGGATCGGTGGCGCGCGTGCGGTCGACCAGCGACATCTGGTACTCCTTGCTCTTCTTGGCGCCAAACAGCCCCGATTCCTCCACTGTCACAGCGGAGAGCGCGACGACGCGTTCGTCGGTGAGCTTCATGAGGGTGGCGACGAACGCACGGTCGGGCACCGAGCCATCCTCCATGAAGGCGGCGATGACCGCCGGATGATCGGCGGAGGGGACGTCGCGGAAATACGTTTCCTGGAACACCGGCTTGGGGCTGCGCCCGCGCGTGAAACGGTACCAGGCGACGACGGCAAGCAGCACGCCCGGCACGCCGATCTGTGCCGCGCTGCCGGCGCCGACGATCACGCGTGCGCGCTCGCGGCGGGCGTTCGCCTCATCGGCCCACGCCTGCTCCTCATCAAGAATCGTGTCGAGCCGGCCCTCGTTGACACCGCTCAGACCCGCAACCCACGACGTCGGGAACGCAACGCGGACCTCGGCGAACTCCCCCTCCTGAACGCGCGGAACCTCGCAGGTCACCGCCGGCGTCGCCCCGTCGATATCGACACGGCCGTCCAGCGGCCCGTGTGCCCAGGCGCGCAAAGCGTCGCTGCCGGCAACGCCCGCGGCAAACTCGACCGTCAGGCTCACATCGCTCGAATCGTCCTCCCAGTCGGGGCCCACGAACTGCCAGTACAGCTCCGCGGTATCCGCCCACGCCATGACAGCACCGACGAGCTCATAGGACACCGTCACCGTCGCGGTCTCGCCGTCATCGTGCGGCGTGAACACCTTGAGCTCGAGCCCGTCGCCTGAGGTCTCGGCCGTGTACACCCCCGCATCTCCCGTCGCGGCGCTCGACACCGGCTCGTATTGGGCAGTCTTTCCGTCCTCGGAGACCTCGACGTCGAGCACCGTGACCGACGACGGTGCGCCCTGCTCGTTTTGGGCGGCGGGAATCGTCCAGTATACGCCGTTGACGTCGTCGTCAAACTCGAACGTGCGCGCCTCCTCAACCATCAGGGAGCCGTCGGGGCGCACCGTGGCCTCGATATCGACCTGCGGCATCTCGACCGCATGGGCAACGGCGGGAGACAGGGCGCACAGCGCGAAAACAAGCGCGGCGAGCAGGCGAGAGGCGCGCGAGCCGAGCGCGGAGATCTGCTTGTTCATCGACGGGACCCTCCCTTGGGGAAACATGGTGTCCCGCCCATTGTACCCGCCGGCGCCGCCCAGCGGTGCATCCCCGTCCGCTCGGATGGGTATACTGGGCAACGACGTGTACCCATGTCGCCTGCCGAGCAGGCGGCGGCGCGAGTGAAGGAGATGCGCTATGGCAATCGATCAGAAGGTCGCCGAGGTTCTGGAGGATCAGATCAACAAGGAGCTCTACTCCGCTTACCTCTATCTCACCTTTGCGGACTACTACGAGGACCGCGGCCTCAAGGGCTTCGCCAACTGGTATGAGATCCAGGCCAAAGAGGAGACCGACCACGCCATGGCGCTGCGCCGCTACCTGCTCGACAACGACTACAAGCCCACGATGAAGGCCATCGATCAGCCCGACAAGACCTTTGACAACGACCTCGCCCCGCTCGAGGCGGGCCTTGCGCACGAGGAGTACGTGACGAGCCTCATTCATCACTGCTACGAGATCGCCCACGAAGCCCACGACATCCGCGCCATGCAGATGCTCGATTGGTTCGTCAAGGAGCAGGGCGAGGAGGAGACCAACGCCCGTGACATGATCACCAACATGAAGCTGTTCGGCGGCGACCCCAAGGGCCTGTACGACCTTGACCGCGAGTACCAGACCCGCGTCTACACCCCGCAGACCGCGCTGCCCATGTAGGCATGTAGGCGCGCAGATCGCACGCATCGCCCGGCTGTCCTCGAAGGCAGCCGGGCTTTTGTTTGGCTGCGAGGCATACTCCGGCTTTCTCGGGCGCGGTCCGCGTAGCGTATACTGGGCGCCATGGATACCTTGCACGACTCCCCCGCCCCCGTCTCGCCCGCTCACATTACCGTGGGCCGCTTCGCCCCGTCCCCCTCGGGCCGCATGCATCTGGGCAACGTGTTCTCCTCCCTTGTCGCCTGGCTATCCGCCCGCGCGCAGGGAGGGCGCATCGTCATGCGCATCGAGGATTTGGACCCGCGCACGCAAAGCGGGCCTTGGACCGATTTGCTCCTCGACGATCTGCGCTGGCTCGGGCTCTACTGGGACGAGGGCCCCTTCTTCCAGCACGAGCGCTTTGAGCGCTATCGCCTCGCGCTGGATACGCTGCGTGAAGCCGGGCTGGTGTACCCCTGCTTCTGCACGCGTGCCGAGCTGCACGCCGCAAGCGCGCCGCATGCGAGCGACGGGACGCCCATCTATGCCGGAACGTGTCGAGATCTGTCGGAAGCTGAAATAGAACGCCGCTCTCAGGTCAGACCACCCGCGATGCGCCTGCGCGTCCCCGACGCCGGCGACCCGCGCGGCGTCTTCGTCTTCGACGACGCCGGCTTCGGACCGCAGCGCGACGTGCTTGCCGAAAGCTGCGGGGACTTCCTCGTTCGCCGCAGCGACGGCGTGTTTGCCTACCAGCTCGCCGTCGTGGTCGACGACGCGGAGATGGGCGTCACCGAGGTCGTTCGCGGCCGCGACCTGCTCGGCTCGAGCGCGCGCCAGATGTACCTGCAAGACCTGCTGGGATACGAGCATCCCGTCTACGCCCATGTGCCGCTGCTGGTGGCGCCCGAAGGCAGGCGCCTGTCCAAGCGCGACCGCGACCTGGATATGGAGGGGCTGCGGGAGCGCTTCAAGACGCCCGATGCCCTGTTGGGCTGGCTCGCCCATACCGCCGGGATCGCCCCCGACGCACGCCCGCGCAGCGCCGAGGACCTTGTCGACCTCTTCTCGTGGGACGCGATTCGAAGCCATCGCGAGGATATCGTTATCGATGAAAAAGCCCTTGTACAAGCGTGAGCAAGTGCGCTATGATATTGCGGCTGTTACGGAGAGCTGACCGAGAGGCCGAAGGTGCTCGCCTGCTAAGCGAGTATTCCCCACAAGGGAATCTGGGGTTCGAATCCCCAGCTCTCCGCCAGTTCACAGATTGAAGCCCGACGCCCTGCGGCGCCGGGCTTTTTTCTTCTCGAATTCAGCTTCGGCGTGCGCGCAGCTACAGCAGCATGGACCTGCCCACGATGCCGAACTCGTCTCTCCTCCTCATGCGGTACAGCGCAAATGCGCAGCGCCCCGCCAGGTACAAAAAGCCACTGTCAGCCAGCATGACCGCCGCATCCGCCACCTGGTTGCACACCTCGTCGGTCGGCGGCAACGGGATGCCTGCCGCCTCCAGAACCGATCGCGCCTCCTCAAAGCCCATGGGATCGGTGCGCCCCATGCTCCGCATGAGCTCAGCTGTCTCCTCGCGGGCAACCTGGGATATCTGCTCGCCGGGCAGGACCATGGCGTAGCACGCCAGCGCCGTCGTGCGGTCCTTGAGCCGCCAGTAGGCGAAGGCCAAACGATAGAACAGATATGCGATCGCATCCTGTTCGAACGCGATGCGCAAACCGTGCTTGGCGACCTCGACGACCTCGTCAAACATCTCCAGCCGAGCCAGCACGTTGATGAGCGTGAAGTGCGCCGGCATGGATGTCGTCGCAAGATCGAGCAGGTTGCGGGCCTCAGGCAAGGCGCGCTCGTACGCGCCCATCCGCGCGTACAGGTTGCACAGCTCGTACTGCGAGAAAAACAGGGTATCCGGCGCGCGGTGGATGCGCACCGTGGGGTCATCGATGAACAGCGGGAGGATGATCCTGCCGATATGGTTCTCGCAGTATTGCGTCCGCATGGGCGAGGCCGCCATGAGCTCCGCGGCCGCGCACGAGGCCTGAGCCTCCTCGATGAGCTCGTTTAAGCCGTCGACCGCACGCTGCGGGTCCTCATACAGCATCGACCGCAGCTCGTGGAACCGCCTCAGGCCGTCCTCGCTCGCACCGTCTTCGACCTCGAGCTCGCGCACGTCGTCGGCGAGCAACTTGCTGCGCAGGGCAGCGGGAAGCGCGCGATCGTCATCCCGTGGCGGCAGGGTGAGCGCGGGCGGGGCGACGCGCTCGAAGCCTCCCGGCACCTCAAAACGGCGCGTCGTCGCAACCCCACCGCATCCGGCGAGCGGAATGCCCACGAGCTCCGCAGCGAGCGGCACGACGGACGTCAGAAACTCGACCCGCTCGAAACGGCGCGACACGTGCTCTGCCGACAGCTCATCCGCTTCCTCGACGATGCACGAGCGGACATTCAGGCCGGAGGCGAACGCTGCCGCCGCAACGACCAGCGACATGCGGCAACCGTATTCGCGCGCCATGCGCACGCGCTCCTCATCAGCTACGACCCGCCATGCCCCTGCGCGCTCGTCATACACCTCGCTCGGCATCGACTGAGCGGCCGGGCGCATGATCCGAACCGAGACCAGACCGTCAGGCGCCCGGTAATCGAATCGATATTCCAAGCGCGCAATCAGATTCTGCTCCTCGCATATGCCGGCAAATGACGAGCGCACATCCCACTCGCCCCCGCGTTCGCACGCAACTGTCCCCGGACAGCGGAGATCCGACGCGTCATCGCCGCGTGCGCCGATCTTTTCGACGCGATCGGTCACGCGCTCGAACGCCGTCCGGTCGATTTCTGCGCACCCTTCCTCTGAGGGCGAGACCCGTACCGGCGACAAGCCGCATCCGATCGCGTCCAGCACGCTCAGAATCCTGTTGAGTACCGCCTCGACACTCAGCAGAAACGCCTCGCTCTCCGGACTTATGCCCTCGTGGTTGAAATTGATGTAGAACCCGTTCATCCGCTTGATGTACACGAGCGTCGCGTCGCATGACACCGTCAGCTGACGCAGGCGTTGGAGATCGATGCGCGAGAGCAGCCGGCAGGCGTACCGCTCGACACCCGCGGGGCGCTCTTTGATGCGAACGCGATACATAAGCGATTCGATGGCGTCGGGAAGCGCCATGTCGGTGAAGTTGTCGAAAAGCAAGACGGGCTCGTGCAGATCGGTCCATGCGGAGGCGCCCGATGCAGGCGGCTCGCACGCCACCGTCGCGTCGCCGAACAGGCGGTAGCGCAAAAACAGCATCGCCATGAACTCCCGGTACGGGAGGCTGTGCTCGGTATTCCACGTCGCCTCGTCGCGCACCTCGCGCATCGTTCCGTCGGGCGATCCGGTATAGCCGGTTATGCGAACGAGCTTGCCGCGCGCGTCCCGCGCATACACGTCGCCCAGCTGGCTATCTCGATCGCGCACGAGCATGAGCTCGATGTCGTCCAGCCCGAGCTCGGTTGAGCAGGGCGCGTCGACGCGGTAGACGCGCGCGTTGTTGGTGATAACGCCAAGCACGGACGCCTGCGAGCGATCGAGGAACTCGACGATGTAGCACAGGCCGCCCGGAGGAACCGGCGTGATATCCCACACGATACCGAAGCTCGAGCCCACTGGCTGGCCGGGAACAGCGGGCAGGCGGTGACGCCTCGTCAGAAATGAAAGCTTGATTGTCGTGCCCGCTGCCATGTCGACGCCTTCTTTGCGCTCGCTGAATGATACCGCTGTCCTCAACTATCCCCATTGTGCTCGGATATGAAGCGCTCAAAGAAAACCTTTTCGGCGACAGGCATGCAGCATATGTGGCCCAACGGGTTCGAATCCCGGCGAGGTCGCCTAACAAAAAAGGTGCTCCGGGGAGCACCTTTCAAGTTCAACTGGTGCGGCGTACAGGATTCGAACCTGTGACGTTCTGATTCGTAGTCAGACCCTCTATCCAGCTGAGGTAACGCCGCATCGCGAGGAATATAATGCCACCATCCCCATAGCACGTCAAGCAGAAATCAAAACTTTTTGGAAAGAAAATCGGATAGCTATTTTGACCTGCGAAAACGTTCTCGTTTGACGGCATTTTCCACCCTGCGACGCACCTCGGCGCCCATGTGTTCCTCCCCTCGCGCAGCACTCGCAACCGCCCGAAAAACGGTTCTCAAGCGCCTTTTCTGGCTGTCTCTACCGGCGCATCTGCCCTTCCCGAACCTCGTAGTCCAGCTGAAGCGACGCCATGAGCTCGCGGATGCGATGCACGGCATCGATTCCCGCGTACAGCAGCTGCAGAGCTGCCGGAAGCCTCTGTGCCCCCGTCAGGTTGAAATGGGCACACAGCGCATCCGTCGTTTCGCGCGACGCCGTGGTCTCGATGCGATGGGGATCGTCCTCGAAACACCAGGCGCTCCATGGGCCCGAGCTGACCTGGACGAGATGAAGACGCCCATCCTCCGCAACAAAGCACTCGATGCGCACGGCCTCCTCATCCTGCCTGTCATCAAACAGAAGTGCCCGTGCCGCCTGTTCCCGTACCATTGCACCCTCCCTTACGCTGTCCGCTTTGTCCTTATGGGCAGTATACCCTAAATACGAACGTATGTTCGTGAGATTTTCCGTGGCAATCCAATTTCGCTACGAGGGGAGTGCTAGGCTTGAGTCGATCGCGAAAGGAGCACCCATGGACTATCCGGTTTTCGACCTGCACTGCGATACGGCCGACCGCCTGGCATGGCCGAGCATCGATGCCGACGTCAAGCGCATCGCAGGCAACGAGCTGTACGACCCTGATGGATTCGACCCGACGCCCTACACCGAGCTCGCCTCCAACGGCTGCCACCTCTCACTCGATGCGATGGGCGCCATCCCGTGGGCCCAGTGCTTCGCCTGCTTTGTGTATGACGAGTTCACGCCCGAGCTGTCCCAGCGATTCTTCGACGAGGTCATGACCCATCTCGAGCACGAGGTCGCCGTCAACGAGGACCGCATCTCCTTTGCCGCTCAAGCGTCTCAGATCCGCCCCGCTCTTGAGCGCGACAAGCACGTCGCCGTCCGGACGGTGGAAAACGCGCGCTTCTTCGCACTCGGTCGCGACGCTATCGCACGGACGGCCGAGCGCGGTGTCCTCATGGCGTCGCTGAGCTGGAACGCACGAGGACCGCTCGCCAGTGGATGCGATGCCCCCGAGGCGGGCATCACGCCCGCGGGCGCCGAAGCGATCCGCGCGATGGAGGACGAGCGCATGATCCTCGACGTCTCTCACCTCAACGACGCGTGCTTCGCCGACGTCGTCCGCCTGACGACCAAACCGTTCGTGGCAAGCCACTCCAACAGCCGGGCCCTCT
>CASEEY010000049.1 GCA_949287055.1 uncultured Collinsella sp. | reverse complement strand
GGGTAACACGCCGCGTCGACGATGGCGCGGGCGGCGAGCACACCTGCGAGGTGGCGACGGTAGCGCTCAGAACCCCACAGATTGGAGCTGTACGTCAGGTTGCGCACCGCTTCGACGGCGCTCGTGAGCTCGGCAGGCGTAGGCGCAGCGGACGCGATACCGAGATCTGCCCCGACGAGCAGACGAGCCTTCGCCGGACGCGCGCCCACCGAAACATGCCAGTCGCCGTCCCAATACGCAGCGCAGGTATTGATGGTCGCGAAGTCAGTGGCGGCCTTGCGGACGCAGTGATAGGAGGCGCGGTAATCGTGCTTGCGGATCACGATATGCGTCAGGATGTCGAGCTCGTACGGCATGTCGACGAACTGTGCGAGCGGGACGCGTCCCGCCTCGGCGAGCTCGACCTCGGCATCGAGCGCGAGCAGCGCGCAGATGACGTCGGAGAATCCGAAGCGGCCGAACACGCTGCCGCCGACGGTTGCGAGCTGGCGGAACTGCACGCCCACGATGTCGCGAACGGCGGCGTCGAGCACGTTGCCCGTCGCGCGCCCGAGCGCATCGTCGCACTCGAGCTGGCGCAGGGTGACGTAGGCGCCGATGCGAAACTCGTCGTCGGTCTCCTCAATCGTGTCGAGTCCGCAGTCGGACAGATCGATCACGCAGGGAACCGTTCGGTCGGACAGACGCATCCACATGCCTCCGCCGAGCACCTGGGCACCCTTGCGAAACTTGAGCACCTCCAACGCGTCGGCGACGTTTGCCGCCCGAACAAATCTTCCGAATCTGAGCATTCCTCCCCCATCCTCAAGGCGGGTCGATACTTTGCCGGAACCCTCAGTGTACCGGAGCAGCGCTTTTTCTGCATCCGTTCCCCATGTCAGGCTCATATATCCACAGGAAGGCCCCGCACGCAGCGGGGCGTGCGGGGCCTTCGAAGGGGTGTTTCTGTGAAAACGCGTCTTAGCAGATGCCCTGAGCCATCATCGCGTTGGCGACCTTCAGGAAGCCGGCGATGTTCGCACCGGTCACGAAGTCGCTCTCGTGCCCGTAAGCGCGCGCCGTGTCGTCCACATTGTGGAACATGCCGCGCATGAGCGTCTCGAGCTTGCCGTCGACCTCCTCGAACGTCCAGGAGAGGTGCTCGGCGTTCTGGCTCATCTCAAGACCGGAGACGAGCACGCCGCCGGCGTTGGCAGCCTTGCCGGGCATGAAGGCGACGCCGTTTTCCTGCAGGTAGATGGTCGCGTCAGGCGTGGTGGGCATGTTCGCGCCCTCGCCCACGACCTTGCAGCCGCCCGCGACGAGCGCCTGGGCGTCCTCGAGCAGCAGGGTGTTCTCGCGAGCGCAGGGCAGCGCGATGTCGCAGGGAAGCTGCCACACGCCGCGGCCGTCACCGGCATGCCAGACGGCGTTCGGACGCTGATCGACATACATCGCCAGGCTCACGCCCTTATCGTGACCGGAGCGCTTCTGGTTGTAGATGTCCTCGAGCACCTGGTAGTCGATGCCGTCGGGGTCCTCGATCCAGCCCTTGGTGTCGGAGGCCGCAATGACCGTGCCGCCCAGCTGGGAGACCTTCTGGATCGCATAGATCGCGACGTTGCCGGAACCGTGCACGACGACCTTCTTGCCCTCGAACGAATCGCCGCGGCTCTTCAGGTACTCGTCGACGAAATACACCAGACCGTAGCCGGTCGCCTCGGTGCGCGCGAGCGAGCCGCCGAAGGTGAGGCCCTTGCCGGTGAGCACGCCGCTCCACTCGTTGCGCAGGCGCTTGTACTGGCCGAACATATAGCCGATCTCGCGGCCGCCCACGCCCAGATCGCCGGCGGGAACGTCGGTATCGGGACCGATATGGCGCGAGAGCTCGGTCATGAAGCTCTGGCAAAACGCCATGACCTCACGGTTGGATTTGCCCTTGGGGTCGAAGTCCGAGCCGCCCTTGCCGCCACCCATGGGCAGCGTCGTGAGCGCGTTTTTGAAGATCTGCTCGAAGCCGAGGAACTTGAGCATGCCGAGGGTCACCGTGGGATTGAAGCGAAGGCCGCCCTTGTAGGGGCCGATCGCCGAGTTGAACTCGACACGGTAGCCGCGGTTGACCTGGACCTTGCCCTCGTCGTCGACCCACGGAACGCGGAACATGATCACGCGCTCGGGCTCGACGATGCGCTCGAGCAGCGCCTGCTCCTCGAACTCGGGGTGCGCATCGAGCGCGGGCTGAATGGTCTCGAGAACCTCGGTGGCAGCCTGCAGGAACTCGGGCTGGTCGGCATAGCGCTCGCGCAGCTCGGCGATGACGTTCTCGGAATACGACATGGTAGTCCTCCCCTTTACTGTCTCTGGAATGCGCACCCATACTACTACGCTAAGGAAGCACTTTATTTCAACAAAGTGTATGGAAGATTTCTGCACGATAACGTTTTGGCAGCTCACGCCCTATGCGTTTGCGACGGTGTTGCTAAAACGTTTCATGCATGTTTCCCTGCATTACAAAAGGGTACAGATGCGGCACAGCGAGCGCGCAGCATCGCCGCAGCGCCTATCGTCCGGCACCCGCCCGCACACGCGAAACGCCGGCATGGTCGCCAGGCGGCCGTTTTCCACCACGCCTGCAATTGGCTGCGTATGGTTTGGAGACCATCTCCCTAGCGGCCGCGCCGCACCCGCACGCGCGCGCCGCCCTCATAGGGCAGAACCTCTCCGATACGCTGTACGGCCGGTACGGCAGGACCCGCCGCGCAAAGCGCGCGCTCGAGCGCGTCGGCATCATCCGGGTCAACGGCGAACAGCAGGCCGCCCGACGTCTGGGGATCGAACAGCACGTCGGCGACGGCGAGCGGGACATCCGCATCGATGTCAACCTCGGCGGCGGCGAAACGCCGGTTGCGATAGACGCCCGCGGGCAGGATGCCCATGGCGGCAAAGTCCAGCACACCGGGCAAGAACTCGAACGCGTCGGCATGCAGCTCGATTCTGGTATCGGACCCCTGCGCGAGCTCAAGCGTATGGCCCAGCACCGCAAATCCGGTGATATCGGTGCAGGCGTGCACGCGATACGGACGGGCCACCTCGGCGGCGGTACGGTTGAGCGTCGCCATGACGCCCTCGACGAGCGCGCGCTCGTCCTCTCCCGCCAGCTCTCCCTTGAGCGCCGTGGTCAAAACGCCGATGCCCAGCGGCTTGGTATAGATGAGCACGTCGCCGGGTCGCGCCGTGTCGTTGCGAAGCAGGCGGTCGGGGTCGATCACGCCCGTCACCGACAGTCCGTACTTGGGCTCGGGGTCGTAGATGCTGTGACCGCCCGCCACGATGGCGCCCGCCTCGGCAACCTTCGTGGCACCGCCGCGCAGAATCTCGCGAACGGCGTCTTTGGGCATGTCCTCGGGCACCGCCATGATGTTCAGGGCCGTGATGGGCGTCGCGCCCATGGCGTAGATATCCGACAGGGCGTTGGCGGCCGCGATCTGACCGAAGGTGAACGGGTCGTCGGCAATCGGCGGGAAAAAGTCGAGCGTCTGGACGATCGCGAGGTCGTCGCGCAGGCGGTAGACGGCGGCATCGTCGGCGTGATCGAAGCCGACGAGCAGATTGGGATCGCGTACCTGGGGAAACCCCTCGAACAGCTGGGCGAGCTCGCCGGCACCGACCTTCGCCCCGCATCCCGCGCATTCGGCGAGTTTGGTGAGCTTCACCTTCGTCTCCATGGAACTGGACCTCCTTCGATCGCAAGGCGCGCAACGCGCCCGCGTGCCCTACAGCATCAGGCGATAGACGCCTTCGGGAACGAGATGCCCCTCGACCGCAGCGTGAAACGCCTGCAGCGCCTCGTCGGATGCGGGCATGGACCACGCCAGCCCGCATTCTGAATCGATCTCAACGGGCAGGGGTATGATGCGCCCTTCCAGACGCGCCTCGCCGCACAGGCGCTCGGCCTCCATCGCATCGAACGTGCTTGCAAACGACACGACGAGGCGCTCAATCTTCTCGCGAGCCATGGCGATGTGCCCCCTATCCGCGCGACGAGAGCTCGTCGGCGATCTCGGATAGCGCCGCCACCGCCGCATCCACCTCGTCGTCCGTCGTGTACCAGCCGAACGAGACGCGGACCGCGCCACGTTCGAGCGTGCCCAGGGCGGCATGCATGCGCGGGGCGCAGTGAAGGCCCGCGCGGGTCGCGATGTCGTACTCCTGGGCGAGCCGGTCCGCCAAGCTTGACGAATCGATACCCGCAAGATTGAGCGCGACCGCACCGGTGTGCGCATGCCCGTCGGCAAGGCCGTACACGATGGCACCGGGCAGATCGCGCACGCCTGCGACGAAGCGCTCGCGCAGGGCCCGCTCATGCTCCTCGATGCGCCCGATACCAACGTCGAGCAGAAACGCCAAGGCGGCGTCGAGCCCTGCGAGGCCGTGCGCGTTCATGGTGCCCGCCTCCAGGTGCTCCGGATAGCCTTCCGGCTGGAAGGGGTCGGCGCTCTTGACGCCCGTCCCTCCGTGGACAAGCGGCGTGAGCTCGACTGCGGGCGACACGGCGAGCCCGCCGGTGCCCTGCGGGCCCATGAGGGCCTTATGCCCGGTAAAGCAAACGATGTCAGCCCCGATACCGGCCATGTCGAGCAGATATGCGCCGAGCGTCTGAGAGGCGTCGAGTATGAACAGCGCCCCGTGGTCGTGCGCCGCGGCGGCAAGGGCGCGGGCATCCGTGACCGCACCGGTCAGGTTGGACGCGTGCGTGGCGACGACCGCGCGCGTCGCGGGCGTGAACAGGCCTTCCAACGCCTCCATATGCAGCCGCCCGTCGCGGTCGGCAGGCAGGTAGCTCACCTCGATGGCCCCGCGCCGCTCGAGCTCGTGGAGCGGCCGCAGCACCGAGTTATGCTCGAAATCGGTCGTGATGACATGGTCACCGGGACGAAGCAGGCCGAAGATCGCGGTATTCAGGGCCATCGTCGCGTTCTGGGTGAAGATGACGCGTTCCGGATGGTCGAAGCCGATCAGCCGTGCGAGCCGCACGCGGGCACCTGCGACCGAGCGGGCGGCCGCGAGGTCGTCGGACGATGCCCCGCGCGAACAGCTGCCCGCTCCCGCCATGGCGGCAAGCACGGCCTCGGCGACCGCTGGGGGCTTTCGAATCGTCGTTGCGGCGTTATTGAGATAGATCATGGAAGCTCCCTGCCGAAGGCTCGCGTGTCGCCCGGGTGACGGCTCTAGAGCGTCACGATCTTATCGGGACCGAGCACGAACTCCGAAATCGCATACAGGTTGGTCACGCCGCCCACGGCGAGCTTGTCGCGCAGACCATGGAAATCCAGGCAGGTGCCGCAGGTGAGCACCTCGCAGCCACGGTGCTCGAGCTCGCGGACATCATCGACGAGCTCGGAGCCCTCGCAGGTGAGCGCGGCGCCGTCGTTGAAAAACACGATGCGGTGCGGGGGAACCTCCGCCTGCGACATGGCGTAAACCAGACCCTTGATGAGGATGTTCCCGAGCTCGGGTGCGCCCTGTCCGAGCGCCTTCGATCCGACGAACACGGTGACAGGCTGCTGCGTCGAAGGCGCTCCGGGCACCGGGCAGGCGATTCCCGCCTGCGCGAGCGCGGCGTCATCGCCCTCGGGGTTCTCGGCCGCCTCCGCCGAAACGCCGGCGATCGTGACCGCCCATCCGCCCTCGATCGCATCGACGGACGCGCTGCCCTGCTTGCTAGCGGCGAGGCGCTTGAGGTTCTCGACCGCAACGGTGTTGTCCACCAGCACCCGCACGCTCCCCTGCGCCGCGGGGTCCTGCAGCGCCTTCATGGCGCGAATGACGGGCTTGGGACAGGTTTCGCCAAACGAATTGATCTCGATCATCGACAGCATCCTTTCGAACGTGAATGCGGCAGTCCTGATGAGATTTTATTATCTATTTATTCCTTTGCAAGGATAATAGCGTGCGAATCGGCGATCGGACACCGGCGGGATGTCGGCGTTACGCTCGGCGGCCGTAGGCAAACCAATAGCCGAGCGCCACCAGCACGGCGCCGCCCACGACGTTGCCGAGGGTCACCGGAATCAGATTGCCCGCGATGCCCGCGATGTCGAGCGACGACGCTCCGGGAATGACCTCGCCGTAGCCGTTCGCGACCATGCACGCCCCCATCGGCAGGAAGAACATGTTGGCGACGCAGTGCTCAAAGCCGCATGCGACGAACGCCGATATGGGCAGCAGGATGCCGACCACCTTGTCGACCACGGTTCTGCCCGCAAAGCCGATCCAGACCGCAAGGCACACGAAGACGTTGCACAGCACGCCGCGTGCGAACAGCGTGAGCCAGTCGGGCGTGACCTTGCCCGCCGCGAGGGACACCATCGTCGTCGCGACGGCCTCGCCGTTCAGCTGGTAGATCTTCGCCGCGTACACGAGCGCCACCACGATCAACGATCCCGCGAAGTTGCCGAGCCACACGATGGCCCAGTTGCGGAGCAGCCTGCGCACGCCGATGCGCTTCGAAGCGAGCGCGCAGACCATAAGCGAATTGCCGGTGAACAGCTCCGCTCCGCACAGGAGCACAAGCACAAGGCCCAAACAGAAGCACAAGCCGCCCACGACACGCTGAGGTCCCCACGACAGGGCGGCGTCGGAGAGGAACACGGTGAAGAACAGGCCGCCGAAGGCGATGAATGCGCCGGCGAACATTGCGAGCACGAAGGTCTTCGCGACAGGAAGGCCGACCTTGCCGATCGCCGCCGCCTCCGCCTTGGCCTCGATATCGGCGGGTGCCAAGCACTCGGTCGTCGGATACGCCGTTGTCTTATCCGTAGTCATACCATCGCCTCTCTCCCGTACGCCGGCCGACGTGCCCAGCCGCGCGATGCTCCCTACTATACGCATTCTGAACATTAGGATGTAGCACGCAGGCACAACCATTCGGAAGCCCACACGCGGAACTTTTGTCATCCTCGTGTATTGCGGTTGCCGCAATTCGGGACCTGCCCTATACTTTGGAAGCCTTGGGACTAGCACAGGTCGAAGACCGCTGGCTGCTCAACACCTTCGGGACGTGGCGCAGTTTGGTAGCGCGCCTGCTTTGGGAGCAGGATGTCGCAGGTTCGAATCCTGTCGTCCCGACCATATCTGCGGGCGTAGTTCAATGGTAGAACCCCAGCCTTCCAAGCTGATGACGCGGGTTCGATTCCCGTCGCCCGCTCCACAAGAATCGCAGGCCAGACGCTTAAAGCATCTGGCCTGCTTGCTTATCGAGATATTGGTTGTGCGCGTCGGGTCACGCGGTTCGTCCATTCGGCGGCGACGATCATGGCGAGCAGGAACACGCCGAGGTAGATCGGGTAGAGCTCGACCGAGATCACCTGAGCGAGCACGCCGAACGCGGGCGACGCCACCAGATAGCCGATATAGGCGATCGCCATCTGCATGCCGGTCAGCTCCAACGCGACATCCTTGCCGAAGCGCTTAGGCGTCGCATGGATGATCGACGGGTAGATGGGCGCGCATCCCGAACCGATCAGCACGAGCGCGACGGGCAGCAGATGTCGCAAGGCGGGCACGAGCATCACCGCGACACCGGCGGCGATCAGAACCTGACCGAGACGGATCATCTGCTCGTCTTTCAGACGCATGGTCAGAAAGCCGCTCACCCCGCGCCCGACCGTGATGCCGATGTAGAACAAAGACGCCCAGCTCGCGGCCGTACTCGCTGAGATGCCGCCTGCGAGCGCGCAATAGGTCGCCGCCCAGTTGCCGCACGTCCCCTCGACGGAGCAGTAGCAGAAAAAGCAGATGAGTACCGGCACAACACCGCGCACACCGAGCAGCTCACGACGCGTGCGACGAGTCCTCCCCCGCCCCGCATCGACGTTTGCCGCATGCGGGAGCTTGCGGTCCTTCCAAAGCGGCAGCGATAGCGTCAGCACCGCGACGATCACGAGCTGCGCGATACCGAGCACGCGAAAGCCGTCGTTCCACGTTCCGGTTCCAAGGCACATCGACATGATGACCGGGCCACCGCTCGCGCCGACACCCCACATGCAATGCAGCCAGCTCATGTGCTGCGACTTATAGTGCACCGCCACGTATGCGTTGAGCGCCGCGTCGACCGCCCCTGCCCCCAGACCGTAGGGAATCGCCCAAAGGCACAGCTGCCAGAACTCACCGGAAAGCGAGAAACCCATCAGGGCGGCGGCGGTCAGCAAGACGCTGACCGCCGTCACGTGGCCCGTACCGAACCGCTCGACCACGCGCACCGACATCAAGCTCGACACGATCGTTCCGGCAGAGATGATCATGCTGACCGCGCCAACCCACGAAAGGCCGGCACCCAGCGCAGGCGCCATCGTCGGCCACGCCGACCCGATCGCCGAATCTGGAAGCCCGAGGGCTATGAACGCAAGGTAGATGATGGGGAGAAGACCTGCCGGCACGATGCCTCCGAGCCACAACTTGTTTGAACAACATCACGGCATCGTAGCACAACAGGCGGGTGGAATAACGCCTGACCTCATTTCACCCGCCGCGCGATAATTCGTCTGACGCGATTTCACAGGGCAAGCGCCCGCTCGGCGGCGCCGAGGGCGCCGGCGTAGCGCGCCTCGGGACACGTCGTCACAGGGGCACCGAGCGCGTCCGAAAGCCGCTCGACCACGAACGCGTTGTCGCACAGCCCACCGGTCAGGAAAAACGGACCCGTGGGCGACTGCCCGGCAAGCGCTGCGACGCGGGCGACCACGGAATCGACCACCCCGCGCGCGATATCGGCGCGCGGCACGCCGCGACCGACCAGCGAGATCACCTCGGACTCGGCAAACACCGTGCACATGCTCGAGATCTTGGTCTCGGCGCCCCCACGGGCCAAGCGGGCCATCTCCTCCTGCGACACGCCGAGACGGTCCGCCATGATCTCGAGGAACCTGCCCGTTCCGGCGGCGCACTTGTCGTTCATGGCGAACTTGACGACACGCCCGCCTTTCAGCTGGATGACCTTGGTATCCTGGCCGCCGACATCCACGACGGTTCCCTGTGGCCCGAACAGGCGCGCCGCGCCGATGCCGTGACAGGTGATCTCGGTCACGACCTTATCGGCATAGGGCACGGCGATGCGACCGTACCCGGTCGCCACGATCCGAACGGCATCCGATTCTACGTCGTGCCCAGCGGCAGCCAATGCATGTGCGGCGCGGTCGGCGGCGTCGACACTCGAATAGCCCGTTGGCATGAGCTCGCTGTGCACCAGCGCGCCATCTCTATCGAGCACCGCGACTTTCGTCGCCGTCGACCCGATGTCGACGCCGATTCCGTACCTGCTTCCCATCAGTCCGTCCTTACAGCCTTTTCCCGTGCGGCACCCGAAAGCGATTCCGGGCGCCACACGGTAACAACCCCTACAGCGTCTCGATGAACGCGCCGATGCGCGTGTCGATCTGGCCCTGATCGCCGGCACTGTAATCGGTCTCTATCTTCATGTACGGAACGCCCGCGCGCTCGACGGCGCGCTCCATGAGCGACGCCTCGACATTGAAGGTGTGGCAGGCCGTAAGCACGCTTTCGATCACGCCATCGACGTGGTACTTCTCGACCATCTTGAGCGTATTGTCCATACGACCGGCATTCGGCGTCATAACGGAGCAGTTGATATCGAGATACCGATCGGAGATGGCGCGCAGGATATCCGGCGCCTCCTCGTCGATCAGGCTCGCTTGCGTACGTTCGCCCGAGCAATCGTCGGCGCACACGACGACGCCACCGTTGCGCTCGATCGTCCGACCGATCTTGTTGATCACGCCGCCGATAGGGCAACCCGTCACGAGCAGGCGTTTGGCATCGGCGGGCACCGGGCGCTCGCCCGCCTCGTACTGCGCGCGGCGCTCGCCGGCAAGGGCCTCGAGCTTGGTCGTGAACTCCTCGACATCGAAGCTGAACGTCGCGGCGAACATCGTGCTCATGAGCTCCACGCCGCTCATCGCGGGCGGCTCGGCGGCCTGCAGGTTGTAGAGCGTCGTCATCGCCCGGCGCATGCGGTTGCGACGGCGAACGGCGGCCCGCAGGTCGTCATCGGTGATGGTGATGCCGTAGAGCTCCTCGAGCCGTTCCTTGAGCAGACGACACTCCTCGTACCAGGCGTCGCGCTCGTACGCGCGATCGCGACCCTGCGGCAAATGCAGGATGTGCGTCGGCTTGAGCTCGTCGAGCAGCTCGTACATCTTCTTCTTGCCATCGCAGGTCGTCTCGCCGACGATGATGTCGGAGAAGAAGGTGAACGGACACTTTTCGGAAGATGCGAACCCGTAGGTCGACTTGATCAAGGGGCAGAGGTTCGCCGGAAGCGTCGCCTCTGCCGCCGGGATGACCTCGTCGGAGGTGCCGCAAAGCGCCACGCCCGACGCGCCGGCGGCATCGATGATCTCGAGCGGCGTATAGCTGCAGAGGTATCCGACCAGACGTCCGCCGGCCTGTTTGAAATCCTTTACCCGGATGAAACTGGCGCGACGCTGCTCGTTGAATTCCTCGAAGGTGCGCGGCAGCGGATAGCGGTCGGCTTTCGTCTCGGTATCGCCCATGGCTAGTCCTTTCACGTCATGCGGTCACGAGCGATACGATGATAAATTATCCTCGCAGAACTTCATTCTTTTCAAACTATAATTGCGAGCTGGCAATCGGCGAACGGTATCTGCACTTGGCGTGCATGTATGTCTGGTCTCATTTCACGTGATGGCGTGAAGTGGGATCAGGCGTGATTTGACCTATCAGCGGGTGACGAGATGGATCCGCCGCGCGTCGAAATGCATCCGCAGCACATCGCCCTCGTGCGGCAAGCGCTCTTTGGGCACGTCGATCTTGCGCAAGCGCCACTGCAGGCGGCTCGGCGCGTCCTCGCGCGGCACGTCGAGCAGCACCAACCGCTCGAACCGCGAGTCGCTCACGCGCGCGACGCGCAAATCGTAGCTGTTGCGGCCGCGCTCCCCTTCGGGCCGCTCCTTGTCCTCATGGAAATAGCTCGCCCGGATCCCGAGGTACGCCACGTCGTCGGGCACCTCGCGACCCACGTCGAACGTCATGCCCCAGTCGAGCGCGCGCACGACGGTGGGTGCGACCTTGATTGCAGGGCTCGTGTTCTTGCACCCGGTCAGCCGCAGGGCCGCAAGCGACTGCGGATGCGCCATGAGCTCGTCGGGCCGGCCGATCTCCTCGACCCGCCCGTCGTGCATCACGACGATGCGCTCGCACAGACGGCAGGCCTCGTCGATATCGTGGCTCACGTAGAGCACGGTGCGATTCACGACGGAAAACACATCGAGCAGATTCTGCTCGAGCGCGCTTTTCAGATAGGAATCGAGCGCGGAGAACGGCTCGTCGAACATGAGGATGCGCGGCCGCGCGGCGAGCATGCGCGCCAGCGCCACACGCTGCTGCTGGCCGCCGGACAGACGCGTCGGATAGCGGCCGGCGAGCTCGGACACGCCGAAGATCTCCAGGAACCTCATGGCGTCGGCGC
>CASEEY010000048.1 GCA_949287055.1 uncultured Collinsella sp. | reverse complement strand
ACCGCGACGACGGATGCCATCATGACGACGAGGGCGTAGACGGGCACGGTCCTGCGATGGGGTCCGGGCGCATCGCTGCTTGCGGCGGGCACGGGACTCGGCATGGGCACTGTCGTCGGCGATTGAGGCTCGGTGATAATCTGCTCGGCACCAGCGGTCGCGTTGCCCTGCTCGCCGGCCGCGGTCGGCTGGCTGCCGAGTTGCGCTCCGCAGCGGGTGCAAAACGTTGTCTGGTCGTCTACGGGAGCTCCGCACGAGGTGCAAAAACGTGTCATGACAGGTTCCAATCGCAGGTAGGTAGCGAGCGTGAGCAGGATTCGTTCGGCATTGCCGGGTCTGCCGGCAATTACAGCGGCGTGAGCACGGCGCCAGAGGAATACGGGTTGTCGGGAGTTTGGAACACGCCGGCGCCCGCCTCGCTTGCCGAGATTATATAGCCCTCTGAGGTCGTACGGAGATTCGTGGTCGAGCCGGTGTGCGGTTCGTTGCCCACATAGACCATGGCGCCGCCGGCAGATCCGTTGCCCGAGGTGCGTCCGAACTGGTAGGTCATGAAGCCTCCCTCTTCATGGCCGGCATCGTTAACCTCAAGCGTACCCGCCCCTTCGGGCATATCGATGTAGAAATACTCGCAGGAGAACGCATGGGTCGGTTCAGGTTCCTGTGCGGCCTCGGCGGTATCGGCGGGCTCGGTTTCCTGTGCATCATCGGGCGTCGCTGCGGCGTTCTTGTCGCTGTCTGCCGCAGCTTCGGTGTCCGACGTGGTGTCGTCGGTGCTTTCGCCATCCTTGGAATCCGTGGACGCATCTGCAGCATCCTCGTCGTCCGTGATCGCTTCGCCGTCTGCCTGCTCGGCGGCCTGTGAGGACTGCGAAGGAGCGATGACCTGTGCGTAGATGCCGTACGTGGCGCCGGCGGCGACGATGCAGAACAGCACCGAGATAACGATGAAGGTGGAGAGGGGGATGCGCTTGCCCATTATACGGACCTTTTCGACTGGCAGGGTTTCCAGCGCCCCCATTGTAGTGAATCGCCAGGCGAGGCGTTTGACGAAGGGGCGCGCTTTCGCTTCTGGTTGCGGAGGCGAGGGGAGGAAAACCCCGTTTAGGGGACGGATTTGCGCGCGCCTCCCGAGTAGACCGATTTTGGGCATCACGTCTACCTGCTGGTTTAATGGCGCCGGAAGGCCGTCTACACGACGCCCCCTTCAAAAACCGTCCCCTAAACGGGGGTATTGCGATGGGTTGGTTGGGGACGTGTTCCGTCCAACCCATTTGGGGTTGGTTGGGGACGTATTCCATCCAACCCATTTTGCCCGGAGCTCCGCTGAGGGCATACCCCCCCCGTTTACGGTTCGGTTTTGTGGCAGGGGTCTGAGTAGGCGAGCCTCACGATCCGGCAAAACTGCAGGTAACGAGGTTGCGCCTTTCCGCGTTACACAGTGAGTCCCGTTAAAACCGAACCGTAAACGGGGGTTTCGATTTTGGGTGAGAGGCAAACGCGTCGGCCGCGGCTGCTTCGCGCGTTGCCCCTGTCAGGAGAGGCGGTCGAGCAGAGCGGTGCAGCCCGCGAGGACATCGCGGTAGGTCGCGTCAAAATTCCCGGTGTACCAGGGGTCGGCCACGTCGCCGGGGCGATCGGTCCAGTCGAGCAGACGGCTCACCTTGCCCTCGGGATCGCTGCCCAAGATGCGCTTGAGGCCGCGGCGGTTCTCGGCATCCATATATATGATGTGGTCCCACCTGTCGTATTCGCTGCGCATGATGATGCGCGCGCGGTGCGGAACGAGCGGTATGCCGACCTCGCGCAGCTTGGTCTCGGTTCCCCAGTGCGGCGGATTGCCGATCTCCTCGTAGCTGGTGGCGGCGGAGTCAATCGTAAACTCGTCTTCGCGCCCCGCGCGCCGGACAAGCTCGGTCATGACCGACTCAGCCATCGTGGAGCGGCAGATGTTGCCGTGGCAGATAAACAGTATGCGCTGCATGGGCGTCCTTTCGTGGTCGACGCACCCCATCATACGGTATGTGCGGGCTTCGCGGGCAACGGGGTGCGGCCCGCCGCTCGCCGCCAGCCGTCTTTCGTTGCGCAATGTGGCGCCTCGACGGTGGGCGTACAATGACAGCGGGCGCCCTGTGCCCCCGTTTTGCGTCCATACAAGATGAGGAGAGACGATGATCTGCCCGACCTGTCACTCCGAGAACCCCGAGGGTTCGCTGTTCTGTACAACCTGCGGCTCGTCGCTGGCGAGCGCGGGCGTCGCGCCCAAGGCCGACGTGCCGTCCGCCGTCTGCCCGGCATGCGGCGCTGCCGTCGAGGAAGGGTTCGCCTTCTGCACGGCCTGCGGCGCGCCCCTCGCGAGCGGCGCCTCGAGCGACGCCGATTCGCATGCGGAAGTCGCCGCGCCCGCGCCCGAGCCCGATGACGCCGCGACGACGCTGCTGGCCGAGAATGCGGTGTCCTTTGCGGCGCCGGAACCCGACGATGCGGCCACCACGCTGCTGGCGGAAAACGCGGTGTCGTTCACCGCGGCGGAGCCCAACGATGCCGCGACGACGCTGCTTGCCGAAGATGCCCCGGCTGCAGGCGCGCCGACGCCGGACGGCCCGTCGCCGTTTGAGACCTACAACGTGATGGGCGACGCGCCCGCCGCCGCGCCGGCTGCCGGCTTCTGCTCTTCCTGCGGCGCGCCGGTTCAACCGGACGAGGCGTTTTGCTCCTCTTGCGGCGCGCGCATAGGTGCCCCCGCCCCTGCTGCGGACGCCGCCGCTTCGGCCGTCGCGGCAGGGCAGCTCGACGTCACCGTTCCCGACATGGCGCGTGCCTCGGCCTATGGTCCCGCCGCGACGACGCCCGGGGCTGCACCTGCTGCGGCAGGCGTGGCGCCCTATGCGCCCATGCCCGCGGCAGCGCCGACGCCCGAGCCGCCGGCCAAGCGCGGCGGCAAGGGCAAGATCGTCGCCATCGTCGTCGGTGTGCTCGCCGTGCTCGCGCTCATCGGCGGGGGCATCGGCTGGTACCTGCACGATCAGCACGAACAGGAAGTCGCTGCCCAGCAGGCCGCCGAGGAGGCGGCGCACGCGCCGCGCAAGGTGACCATCGATATCATCGCCGAGGGGTGGGATACCAAGGCGGGCGCCTCGCGTCTTCCCGTGCGCATCGTGGGCGAGGACCTGGACGGCGAGGCGGTCGACGAGATCCAATACGTCGCCTCTGACGGTACGGGTATCGAGATTCGCCAAGGCGAATACGAGTTCGCGTTCCCCGGCTCGCCGATCGCCGCGGACGGAACGATCTACACGCCGCCCTCCGGCGCGATCGAGGTAAGCGTTTCGTCCGAAGACGCCGACGCTGTGATCGATGCCACGGGCGACACGTCGCTCACCTTGGCGCCCATCGACGCCCTCGAGGTGACCGACGAGCAGATCGAGGCCGCCTACCAGCTTGCCTTGGCCGATGAGGACGAGGGCGCTCCCGACGCGGACAGCCTGAGGAGCGCGGCCGTGGCGCGTCATGACGAGGCGGTTGCCGCCAAGGAGGAGGCCGAGGCTGCGGCCGCCGAGGAGGCGGCGCGCGAGGCGCGCCATGTAGTCGCCGCAAACTATGAGCTTTACCTGCCTGAATACTGGGATGGCCGCGTGACGGTCGAAGTTGACGGCAACACCGTCATCATCCGCTCCAAGGCCTATCCGCGCCTCGACGTCTGCACCATCCAGGTGCAGCGCGGCGCAACGATCGATCGGGGCGATTACCTCACGAGCTGTATGGGCGATGTCGATCTCGGGCAGGGCCACTACGCGAGCGTCTGGGCGACGCGTTGGGGGCCGAAGATCGCCGAGCTGTACTCGATGGCCACCTCCGACCCCGATGACTACTACAGCCTGGAGGAGGCGACCGAGATCGTCGACCTGCAGACGGGCGGCGCCATCGCGTATATGACGGTGCGCGACGACTTCGTCGAAACCGGTAACGCTCACAGCCAGCTGGTCGACGACTACCTGCGCGCGAACGTCGTCAACGCCATCACCCCGCGATAGCGCGGCCTTGCGGCCCGTCGCCCGCGGTCTCAGATGAATCTTTTGCGCCGCTGCCGGGTTGCGCTCCGGCAGCGGCGCGCGTCGTTATGCGGGGATGTCGCCGGCTTCGCCCGCCGCCCGCTCGCGCGCATCGACGCGCTTGAGCGCCTCGATGGCGCACTCGAGCATGCCGTCGTCAGCGCGGCGCGTGGTCAGGCGCTGCATCTGCAGGCCGGGCCATAGGGCGATCTTCACGAGTGGGTTGTCCGGATGGGCGCTCGCCCACTTGACGGTGACCTCGTAGGAAAGCCCGGCGACGATGGGCAGCATGATCAGGCGCGAGGCGAACACGAACAGCGTGCGCACGATGCCGGTGAGCCCAAGCGCNNNNGACGGTCATCACCAGAAACGCGGTGCCGCAGCGCACGTGCAGGCGCGAGAACTTCGCGGCGTTTTCCGGCGTGAGCGGCAGGCCGTGCTCAAAGCAGTGGATGGATTGGTGCTCGGCGCCGTGGTAGCCGTACAGGCGCGCCATGTCGGGCATGAGGCCCACGCCGCCGATATAGGCGACGAGCACGACCATGCGCAGGCAGGCCTCGACGACGTTCCAGGTGAGCGCGTTGTCGGCGGAAAGCTCGCCGACGAGCAGGTTGGTGAGGACGAGCGGCACGCCCATGAACAGGACCACGCCCAGGGCGATGCCGATGGCGACCGCGAGGCCCATGCCGGCGCCCGAGCCTGACGGGGATGCGTCGTCGGCGGGGGCTTCGTCGCCCGCGACCTGTTGGGCCGCGGCGTCGGGCGCGCTGTCCGCCTTCGTGCCGCCGCTCGCGTCCTCGGCCGTATCCTGGTCGCCAGCCGCCTCGTCGACCTCGTCGGGAAACGCATGGATCGCCGCGATGTCCATCGCGCGGTACGAGAGGATCATGGACTCGGCAAATGACAGGCAGCCGCGCACGATGGGCCAACGGGCCCACGCGCCGCGGCCCGAGCGGTCGGGCAGACCGTGTTCCTCCACGTAGATGCTGCCGTCGTCACATCGCACGGCGACGGCCCAGTTGAGCTTTCCGCGCATCATGACGCCCTCGAGCGTGGCGGACCCGCCGATATGCGTGCAGAACAGCTCGCCTTCCTCGGCGATTCCCTCGTGCTTGCCTCGCGCCATGCGACCTCCTTCGAGCTGCGGCCGGCCTCGTCGGGCCCGTTGCCGCGCAGTGCGCACAAGCTTACCGTAAACGCACCTCCGACGGCGTATAGTTATAGCCGTGCATAGATGCGTCAAGGGTAAGGAGCGCGCATGTCCACCATCACCACCATCTCGCGCGGAGGCCTCACCGCCTCGATCGACAGCATGGGTGCCCAGCTCACCAGTCTGAATCTCGACGGGCGCGAGTACCTGTGGCAGGCCGATCGGGCATTTTGGGGCAAGCACGCCCCCGTGCTCTTTCCCATCGTGGGCAACCTGCGCGACAACGCGGCTCAGTCCGCGGCCGGCCCGTGCCGGATGGAGCGCCACGGCCTGGCGCGCATCAACGAGCACGCGCTGGTCGGCGTGAGCGATGATGGCGCGTCGGTGACCTACGAGTTCTCGAGCTCGCCGGAGACCCGCGCGGCGTATCCATATGACTTCACGCTCAACATGACCTACGCGCTCACCGGGCCGGCGTCGCTCACGCAGACGTTTGCCGTGACCAACATCGGTGAGGTCGACCTGCCGTTCTCGGTGGGCGGCCATCCCGCGTTCAACATTCCGGCGCCGGGCGACGAGCAGGCGGACGAGACGTTTGAGGACTACGAGTTCCGCTTCGCCGCGCCCTGGACCGCCGCGTGCCCCAAGATCGTGGTGGGCGGTTTGGCCGATCCGGCCGACACCTTCCTGACGGTCGAGAACTCCGACGTGCTGCCGCTGTCGCGTTCGCTGTTCGACTACGACACGATGATCTGGGACCACGTGCCGGGCAACACCGTGTCGCTGGTGGGGACGCGCAGCGGACACGGCATCCGCATGGATTTCCCGGGCTTTGACTTTTTGGGCGTGTGGTCCGCGGGGTGCGCCGTTCGTGGCGCTCGAGCCCTGGACGGGGCATGCGACCTACACGAACGAGGACGACGTGCTCGAGCACAAGGAGAACATCACGCTGCTCGCGCCCGGCGCCACCGACGAGCGCTCCTTCACCATCACCCTGCTCTAGCGGATGTCCCAAAAGGGGCCAGGAGATAATTGGGACACTTCCGGCAATGCGGTGCCGCGCCCTTTGCCGCGAGCCGACATGAAGCGCATCGGTAGCAAGGCAGGCGAGGGCGCTGCAATGTCCCAAAAGGGGCCAGGAGAAAACCCGTTTGCGGCGGATATTCGGTTACGTGCGTGTTTCCGGGGCTTTTTCGCTGGCCTTTCGTATACCTGCGCAGTATGCTGGCAACTTGTACGCGTAACTTTCTCGCATTAAGTTGCAAGGGGGAGGGGAATGGGTCCCCTCCGGTTGCGTCGTACGGAAGGGGTTTTACACAACATACCGGAAGGAACCATCATGACTAAGAACCTCTCTGCGGATGTGCAGCTCGCATCGAGCCGCCTGACCCGTCGCAATTTCCTCAAGCTCTCCGGCCTTTCGGCCTTTAGCGTGGGAGGCATGATGTTCCTCGCCGGTTGCGGCCCCGCCGCCCAGGATTCCGGCACCGACGACACCGATGCCGCCGACGACACCGATGCCGCCGAGGCCACGCTGGGTGACGGCGTTACCCTGCGTGTCGGCATGGAGGCCGCCTACGCTCCCTACAACTGGCAGGTCTCCGAGGCCTCCGACTACACCATTCCCATCGACAACGTCGACGGCGCCTTTGCCGACGGCTACGACGTGCAGGTTGCCAAGATCATCGCCGATGGCCTGGGCATGGAGGCCGTTGCGGTCAAGCTCGACTTCGCTGCGCTCATCGACTCGCTCAACAACGGCCAGATCGATATCGTCTGCGCCGGCATGTCCGTCACCCCGGAGCGCGAGGAGTCCGCGGACTTCACCGATTCCTACGTTGACGACGACATCGTCATGATCACCAAGAAGGATTCCGCCTACGCCGGTGCCACCACCTTCGCCGAGCTCGCGGGTGCATCCATTCTGGGCCAGGCCGCCACGATGTACGACGACGTCATCGAGCAGATCCCCGACATCAACCACATGACGCCTGCCGAGACCGTGCCGCTCGTGGTCGAGAACCTGTCCAGCGGCACCTGCGACATCATCACCTACTCCATGCTGTCGGTGCCCAAGCTGCTCGAGACCTATCCCGATTTCGTCCAGCTCGAGATGACCGACAAGTTCGAGGGCTCTGTCATGCCCGACAACGCGGCCATCGCCAAGGGCAACGACACCGTGCTCGAGCAGATCAACGAGATCATCGCCGGCATCTCCGAGGAGGATCGCCAGACGATGTGGAACGAGTGCATGGATCGCCAGCCTGCCTAGTGCGGGGAGGGGCGCCGCGCCGCGCCCGCTGTGCTCGGGTCGCCGTGCGATGCGGCTCGCGCGCTCATACGACCGCCCACCATCGACGTTTGGGGCGCGCACCTAGGCCGTGTGGCCGGTGCGCGCCTTACCCATCTCAGGACTAAAGGAGAAACCATGGGTACCAAAGGGCGTGGCCGCCTGGCCTCGTTCATCCTCGACGACCATCGCTACGTGCTGCTCGGCACGAGCGCGGTGGCCGGTGTCGGCATGCTGCTGTCCAGCCAGCCGCGACCCGCGCTGAGCTTTTTGGCCCGCGCCTTCACGGTCGAGCTCGTGATGTACTACCTGCTTGCGGCGTGGCTCGTGATCAGCGCCGTCGCGCTTGCGTTCAAGCTCACGCACTGGAAGACCTACGACGCGAGCGCGCCATTTACCAAGCCGGCCGTCGCCCGCGCGCTGCGTTACGCGTCCTACGTCGTGTGGGCCATGACGTTTGTGCTCGTCGTCGACCGTGTGGTGATGGGTGTCGCCTCGGCGTGGCAGGTTGCCGTGGCGGCCGAGTCGCGCCCGGCCGACGATATGCTCCAGAGCATGTGCTACATCCTGTGGAACGGACGCGGCACGTTTGCCACCGGCCTGGCGACCACCATCGAGCTCGCCGTGTTCGGCACCATCATCGCGTTTTTCCTGGCATTGCTGCTGGTGTTCTGCCGCATCCAGACCATCGACCGCCCCGACAACGATTTCGTGCGCTTCCTCAAGGTCGTGGGCTCGGGCTTCGCCAAGGTCTATTCGACCGTCGTGCGCGGCACGCCGATGATGGTCCAGGCCATGATCATCTACTTCGGCGTCTTCGGTATCCTGCGCACCACCGACCTCACCACCACGCAGATCAACGGCATCTGGTCGGCGTTTGTGGCTGGCCTCGTCACCATCACGCTCAACTCCACCGCCTACATGATGGAGGTCCTGCGCGGCGGCATCGAGTCCGTCGATCCCGGCCAGGCCGAGGCGGCGCGCTCGCTCGGCCTGTCGCAGTGGCAGGCCATGAGCAAGGTCGTGTTCCCCCAGGGCGTGAAGTACGCCATCCCGGGCCTGTCCAACGAGCTCATCATCAACATCAAGGACTCGTCGGTGCTGTCGGTCATCGGCACGTTTGACCTCATGTTCGCCAACACGACCGTGTCGGGCATCTACTACAAGCAGTTCGAGACGAGCCTGATCGTCACGGTGATGTACCTCATCCTGACGCTTGCGGCGTCGTGGCTGCTCGGCCGTTTCGCACACCACTTCGACGTCACGCCCGAGCCGTTCGGCAGCACGTCGGACCAGACCATTTTGGGAGAGGAGTAGGCCATGGCGACCGCAAACGCACCTGAATCGCGCGAACCCATGGTTCGCATCGAGGGCCTGCGCAAGTCGTTTGGCAGCCTCGAGGTCCTGCGTGACATCAACCTTGACATCATGCCCGGGCAGGTCGTGACGATCATCGGCGCGTCCGGCTCCGGCAAGTCGACGCTGCTGCGCTGCATCAACCTGCTCGAGACGCCCGACGCCGGGCACGTGTGGTTCCACGGCGCCGACCTGGCCGCCGAGCACGTGGACGTCAACCGCCTGCGCGAGAAGATCGGCATGGTGTTTCAGGGCTTCAACCTGTTCAACAACATGGATGTGCTGGACAACTGCACGCTGGCGCCCGTAACCCTGAAGAAGATGAAAAAGGCCGAGGCAGAGCAGGTAGCCATGAAGCACCTCGAGTCCGTGGGGCTCGCCGACTTTGCCCATGCCAACGTCTCCAACCTCTCCGGCGGTCAGAAGCAGCGTGTTGCTATCGCGCGCGCCCTGTGCATGCAGCCCGACCTCATGCTGTTCGACGAGCCGACCTCCGCGCTCGATCCCGAGATCGTGGGCGAGGTGCTCGAGGTCATGCGCGGCCTTGCGGCCGACGGCATGACCATGGTGGTGGTCACGCACGAGATGGCGTTTGCCAAGACGGTGTCGGACCGCGTGGTGTTCATGGACAAGGGCGTCATCGCCGAGGAGGGCACGCCCGCCGAGATCTTCGGCGCGCCCAAGCACGCCCGCACCCGCGAGTTCCTCGCACGCTACCTCGACGACTAACCGACAACTTGGCGCCAGGTACAAGCTTGTCGCTCTGAGGCGGTCCGCTCCCGTTTGGGAGCGGACCGCTTTCGCGACAAGGTTGAACCCGGCGCTTTCTCGTCGGCGACAAGGTTGAACCTGGCACCAAGTTGTCGCGGCTCCTTCTTGTCGCTCGCCAGCAAGGCTAGATTCGCTGCGTTTCCCCACTGTTCGCTTCGAAACTGGACAATTTGTTCAGATATGAAGGTCTACGGACCTGGAATATAGGGGAATCCGGCCCGTCCTCGGATAGTGGCAGTGAGTGCGCATCATAAAAGTATGCGTACATGTCGTTTAGTAAATGTACAGTTATCGGGTTTCATTTCTTGAAGCATACTGCGGTACGGTTGCGGTCCGTTTTCGGCCTCCCGAACCTTCATATCTGAACAAATTGTCCAGATTAGGGTTGCGGTGCCGTAGAGAGCGCTTCCAAAGCAAGGGCCGCGCGCCGCTTCTGCTCGTGAACGGGCGTGGCGACAAGATTGAACCGAGCATCTTCTCGTCGGCGACAAGATTGAACCGAGCGCCTTCTTGTCGGCGACAAGATCGATCCCGGCACCAACTTGCCGCTGTGGACATTTTGCGCAGCTAGAGATGGTATGCGGCGCCCAGGGCCCGCCGTCGCTTGCCCTCGCGCGCCAGCCGGGTATGATAGATGGCCGAGAGAAAGGATTCGCGCGTGTACCTCAGATTCGACATGTTCTAGCTGGGCTTGCAGAGCGCTCGCCCGCCGAGCGGCCCGCAATCCCGCCTCATGTCCATGCGCGGACACATGCCCGCCGACCGTAAAGGAATCCATCATGCGCGACAAGCTGGAAAAACTCATCATCGCCTACGAGGAGCTCGAGAAGAAGCTCTCCGACCCCTCGGTGGCATCCAATATCAAGGAATTCACGCGCCTCAACAAGGAGTATGCGCATCAAACCCCGCTCGTGACGGCTGCGCGCGAGTACATCGGCGCCCTCGACGACATCGACGCCGCCAAGGAGATGCAGCGCGAGACCACCGACCCGGACGAGAAGGCCCTGCTGCAGGAGGACATCGCCGCCAACGAGGCCAAGCTTCCGCAGCTCGAGGAAGACATCAAGTTCATGCTCATCCCGGGCGACCCCAATGACGAGAAGAACACCATCGTCGAGATCCGCTCCGCCGCCGGCGGCGACGAGGCCGCCATCTTCGCGGGCGACCTGTTCAAGATGTACCAGCGCTTCTGCGAGCATCAGGGATGGAAGCTCGAGGTGCTCGACTCCAGCCCCAGCGACGCGGGCGGCTTCAAGTCCATCGAGTTCAAGGTCAACGGCGACAAGGTGTACTCGGTCATGAAGTACGAGTCCGGCGTGCACCGCGTGCAGCGCGTCCCCAAGACCGAAAGCCAGGGCCGCATTCAGACCTCCACGGCCACGGTCGCCGTGCTGCCCGAGGCCGACGAGATCGACGTTCAGATCAACCAGGCCGACCTGCGCATCGACACCTACTGCGCGTCGGGTCCCGGCGGCCAGTGCGTCAACACCACGTACTCCGCGGTGCGCATTACGCACCTGCCCACCAACACCGTGGTGCAGTCGCAGGAGCAGCGCTCCCAGATCCAGAACCGCGAGGTCTGCATGCAGATGCTGCGCGCCCGCCTGTACGAGATGGAGCTCGAGAAGCAGCAGGCCGAGCTGGGCGCCGAGCGCTCGGCGCAGATCGGCCACGGCAACCGTTCCGAGAAAATCCGCACGTACAACCAGCCGCAGGACCGCGTGACCGACCACCGCATCGGCTTCAACTCCACCTACAACGGCGTGCTGCTGGGCGACCAGCTCAGCACCGTGATCGAGGCGCTCGCCGCCGCTGACCGCGCCGAGAAGCTCGCGCAGGCGGTCTAGCCGCACGGCTTCGTCTGCGCAAAGAAGCACATGCTCCGAAGGGGCGCTCGCAGGCCGCGGGCGCCCCTTCGCGCATGCGGCGCTCTGTGGTATTAGGCGGTATTCGGCCGCGTGCTCTGGCGACCCTTCGCGCTCTATGCAAGAATACGGAAGAATATGCATCGACTCGTCGGCTCCGTGCCGACATGCCAATACCTTTCGGAAAGGACGGCCAGTCATGAACAAGTCCCCGCGCATCAAGCGCGATCCGGCGCCGGAGGGCCCCAAGAGCAAGGCGCAGCAGAAGCACGAGCGCAAGGAGCAGGCGCACAAGGGCCTGAAGATCGTGCTCGTGGCCATCGGCTGCCTCGCCATGGTCCTGTCGGTCACCACGATGGCGTGCTCGGGCTTCCTGAACGAGACCACCAAGGAAGAGGGCTACCACCTGACCGGCGGCGTCGCCGCGACGGTCAAGGGCGTCAACATCACCGAGGACACCGTCACCAACCAGATCATGAGCCTGCGCAGCGCCTACGGCTACGACAGCGACGCGGACTGGGCACAGTATCTGGCCGATAACAACCTGACGCCCGAGAGCTACCGCGAGCAGGTCATCAACAGCTACGCCCAGCAGTACCTGCTGACCGCCGCGCAGAACGAGCACAACATCACCGTCTCGGATGACGAGGTCGAGCAGGCGTGGGACGAGGCCGTCGCAAGCTATGACAGCGAGGACGCCTTCGTCCAGCAGCTCGCGACGTTCGGCTACACCGAGGACAGCTACAAGGAGAGCCTGCGCAACAATCTCGCGCAGGAGAAGTTGCTCGACGCCGTCGCGCCGGTCGAGGATCCCACCGACGACGAGATCGTGGCCTATTTCAACGAGAACACCGACAAGTTCAACAACGCCCGCCGTTCCTCCAACCTGCTGATCTCGGTTGCAAGCGACGCGACCGACGAGGAGAAGGAGCAGGCCTACGCAACTGCGCAGGAGGCCCTCGACAAGATCGAGTCGGGTGAGCTGACCTTTGAAGAGGCGGTCGAGCAGTACTCGGACGACACCGCGTCGGCCAAGAACGGCGGCGACGTGGGCTGGGACAAGCTCACGACGTTTGTGACTGAGTACCAAGACGCGCTTTCCGGCCTGAGTGCCGACGAGGTCAGCGGCATCGTCGAGACGACCTACGGCTACCACATCATCAAGTGCACGGACGTGTTCAGCGTGGACGGCGAGGCCACCAAGGCCGATCAGATCCCCGAGGAGATCCGCACCTATATCTCGGACGCCATCAAGTCCGACGAGCAGGGAAGCGCCTATACGGAGTGGTGGAACACCTACCTGGACGAGGCCGACCTGCAGATCAACCCCATGCCTGAGGACGTCCCCTACAACGTCGACATGAGCGCTGCGGGCTCCGGTTCCGCCGGATCGGCCGAATAGCCGACGCCCGAACGGCGCGGGCGGCGCTAGCCGCACGGGCCGCCCCACGAGGAAAGAGGGAGAACCATGACGAGCGAACAGCTCCACAACGAGATGATCCAGGCCATGAAGGCCAAGGACAAGACCCGGCTGTCCATCCTTCGCCAGGTGATCGGCGAAGTCAAAAACGTCGAGGTCAACGAGCGCCGCGATGCGACCGAGGAGGACGTCAACAAGCAGATCCGTCGCCTCATCAAGCAGACCGGCGAGACGCTCGAGATGTCCATCAAGGCAGGCAACAACCAGGAGCGCACCGACACCCTGACCGAGCAGGTCAAGATCCTGGAGAGCCTGCTGCCCGCGCAGGTGAGCGGCGACGAGCTCGTCGCGCTCATCGAGAAGACCATCGCCGAGCTGGGCGCGACCACCAAGAAGGACATGGGTCGCGTCATGGGCGCGCTGGGCGCCACGACGGGCGGCAACTTTGACAAGCCCGCGGCGGCCAAGGAGGTTGGCGCGCGTTTGGCATAATGCGATACGCGCATTGCCCGTATGATTCGGCTCGGTAACCAATGTGTTTCCAGTTCCGCCCTGCAAATGCTGCAGCAGGGTGGTGTGTATAATGGAGCCGCGTTAGGGTAAAAGTATTCGCACCTGACGCCCGGGTGTCACCGTTTTCTAACGATGCGCTTGCAGCGTCAGTTGCTATATATACAGCATTATCACGCGCGCAGACACATTTCCCGCACACGTCGCGGAGCGCGCAGAACCGTATAACAGGATCGCTCGGCCGCATGATTCCCGCCAGGGAAGCCGGCGGCCGAGATGTGGCAGAAACAGAGAGGAACCGCGCCCATGGCCGACATGATCGAGATCCGGAACCTGAACAAGTACTTCGGCGACCTGCACGTCCTCAAGGACATCAACCTGACCGTCAAGGCCGGCGAGAAGGTCGTCGTGATCGGTCCCTCCGGTTCCGGCAAGTCCACGCTCATCCGCTGCGTCGACTTCCTCGAGGAGCCCACGAGCGGCGACGTCATCATCGACGGCACGCCGCTGACCAAGAAGAACCACCTCGAGATGGCCCGTAAGTACTCGTCGATGGTGTTCCAGCAGTTCAACCTGTACCCGAATATGACGGTGCTCGGCAACCTCACCTTGGCTCCCATCAAGCTGCAGAAGAAGAGCAAGGAGGAGGCCAACAAGATCGCCATGGCCGCGCTCGAGCGCGTCGGTCTGGCCCAGAAGGCAGGCGAGTACCCGCAGAACCTCTCCGGCGGTCAGCAGCAACGCGTGGCCATCGCCCGCGCCATGTGCACCAAGCAGCCCATCATCCTGTTCGACGAGCCGACCTCCGCGCTCGATCCCGAGATGATCCAGGAGGTGCTCGACGTCATGATCGAGCTCGCGCAGGACAACATCACCATGATCTGCGTGACGCACGAGATGAACTTCGCCAAGCAGGTGGCCGACCGCGTCCTGTTCATGGACGACGGCCAGATCCTGGAAGAGGGCACGCCCGAGCACTTCTTCACCAATCCGCAGAATCCGCGCTGCAGGGACTTCCTCAACAAGATCCTGCACTAGCGCTTGATTCGTCGGCGGACCTTCGTTCGCCGGGCGGGCGCAGACCCGCCAGCCGAGGGCTCATCGCCCGTTGGCACACTTGCCGCGGCCCCGTGCCGCGGGCATCGTACCAGGGAAAGGGGTACCGATCATGAAGATGTCACGTCGTCAGTTTCTGCAGGTTTGCGGCCTCGGCGTCGCTTCGGTCGCGGGCGTGAGCGCGCTCGCCGGTTGCGGCGGTGGCGAGAGCGGCAACGGCTCGTCCGGCGCTGCTGAGTCCAAGCTTCAGGCTATCAAGGATCGCGGCAAGCTGGCTGCCGGTGTCAAGGCCGACGTCCTTGGCTACGGCTATCTCAACACCGAGACCAACGAGTACGAGGGCCTCGAGATCGACCTGTGCTATCAGATCGCCGCGGCTGCGCTCGGTGTCTCCTATGAGGAGGCCAAGGAGCAGAAGCTCGTCGAGTTCACGACCGTGACGCCCAAGACGCGCGGTCCGCTCATCGACAACGATACCCTCGATATCGTCTGCGCTACCTACACCATCACCGACGAGCGTCTCGAGGACTGGGACTTCTCCGATCCGTACCGCACCGACCACGTCGGCATCATGATCATGAAGTCCTCCGGCATGTCCTCCATGGCCGACCTCGACGGCAAGCTGATCGGCGTGTCCCAGGGCTCCACGACCCGCGACGCGATCCTGACCATGCTCGAGGACGAAGGCATCGACGCCACGCCCGACTTCAACGAGTACGCGGACTATCCCTCGATCAACTCCGCACTCGAGAGCGGCAACATCGATGCGTTCGCTATGGACCGCTCGACGCTCAACACCTATATGAACGACCAGAAGGAGCTGCTGCAGCCCGAGATCGAGTTCGGCGAGCAGAACTACGGCGTTGCCACCAAGAAGGGCTCCGACCTCTCCGAGCTCGTCAACGAGACGGTCAACGAGCTGCTCGACAACGGCTGGCTCGATGAGGAAGCCACGACCTGGAACCTCCTCTAAGGATTTGAGAGTGCCGCGCGCGGCAGGGCCGGAAGGCTCCAGGCGCGCGGCCGGTCGCCCGGGCGGCACGTTCCGCTCGGGCGATTTGTACGTATTGGCATAGGAAGGAGCGCTATGCTCGAAGGTCTCTTCGACCCCAGGCGCTGGGAAATCACCATGAACGAGATGGGGAGCCTCTGGGAGGGCTTCGCCTTCACGCTGCAGGTGGTTGTCGCCGGCCTGCTGCTCTCCCTGGTGCTCGGCACCATCTTGGGCGTGTTCTCCACGACGCGCTCGCGCGTGCTGCGTCTGATCAGCCGCATCTACGTCGAGTTCTTCCAGAACACGCCGCTGCCCGTCCAGGTGTTCTTCTACTACATGGCCGGTCCGCGCGTGCTGCAGATGATCACGGGCGCCGACGGCCCCGTGCGCATCTCGGCCTTCGCGATCGGCGCGCTGGGCGTCGGCCTGTACCACGCGGCCTATATCTCCGAGGTCATCCGCACCGGTATCGAGAGCGTCCCGCGCGGCCAGATGGAGGCGGCGCTGTCCCAGGGCTTCACGCGCACGCAGTCCTATGCCTACATCATCTTGCCGCAGACGTTCAAGGTGATCCTGCCCCCGCTGTGCAACCAGGCGCTGAACCTCGTCAAGAACACCTCGGTGCTCGCGCTCATCGCCGGCGGCGACCTCATGTACAACGCCGACAACTTCGTGTCGACCTACGGCTACCTGCAGGGCTACATCATGGCCTGCGTGCTGTACTTCATCATCTGCTTCCCGCTGGCGATGCTCGTCCAGTGGCTTGAGCGCCGCTCCAAGCTCCGTCCGCGCGCGAAGAGCATTCCCGGCATCACCCCCGAGCCCGCGAAGGAGGCGTAAGGCATGGAGATCTTTACCCCGGCAAACGTCTCGTTCATCATGGCGGGTTTCCTCAAGACGATCGAGATCTCGCTTCTGGCCATCATCTGCTCGGTCATCCTGGGCACGGTGCTGGCGCTCGTCAAGCAGTTCTGCACCGGCAAGCTGTCTGTTTTCAAGTGGCTGGTGAGCGCCTATATCGAGCTGTTCCGCTGCACGCCGAACCTGCTGTGGATCCTGTTCATCTACTTCACGGTCAAGGGCGACGACGTGTTCATCTCGGTGCTCGCGTTCACGGTCTTCACGTCCGCCGTCATGGCCGAGATTATCCGCGGCGGCCTGAACTCCATCCCGAAGAGCCAGTTCGAGGCGGCCAAGTCCCAGGGTTTCGGGTTCTTCTCGTCCATGAGGCTCATCATTCTGCCCCAGACGTTCCGCACGATCATTCCTGCGCTGTTCAGCCAGTGCACCACGGTGATCAAGGACTCGTCGTATCTGGCGGGCATCAACGTGATGGAGTTCATGTTCAGCGCCAAGGTCGTCATGGGCTACACGAGCGACCTGTCGCAGGTGCTGCTCCTGTACGGCTTCGTCTTCGCGCTATACTTCATCTTGAACTTCGGTATCTCGTTGATTGTGCGCCTCTACCAGCGTCGCCTGGTGGCTGCGTAAGGTACGGGCAGCTCGGGCCGCGCACGTGCGGTCCGGCGGATTGGATGGCATCTCATGGCTAAGAAACCTGACAAGAAGGTGGACGTGTCCCAGCTCCTCGCCCAGGACATGTACGCCAACGATGCGCTGGGCGCCCCGACCGAGGAGGGCGATCCCGAGTACCCGGTGGTCATCACCATCGCGCGCGAGTACGGCACCGATGCCCACGAGATCGGCATCGCCCTGCAGGAGCGCCTGGGGATTCCCCTGTACGACAACGAGCTGCTCATCCGCGCCGCCCGCCGCGCCGACACGGTCGTCGACAAGGTTGCTCCCTACGACGAGGCGGTTGCCGCCGAGATGATGGCGTTTCTGCCCGACCGCTTCGATTCGCGCACGATGGCGGACAAGCTGTTCGAGAACCTGCGCCAGGTGATCCTAGACGTCGGTTCCAACGAATCCTGCATCATCATCGGACGCCTGTCCGACTACATCCTGCGCGACAATCCCAACCTCATCAACGTGTTCGTGACGGCGCCGCTGGCCGAGCGCGTCGAGATCGTCCAGGCGCGCCGTGGCGTATCCGAGCAGAAGGCGCTCAAGCTGATCAAGCGCATGCAGCGCAACCGCGAGCTGTTCTACAAACGCTATTCCGCCGGCAAGACCAAGCTGCGTTTGGGCAAGGACCTGATGGTCAACCGTGCGCTGTTCGGCGTCGAGGGTTGCTGTGAGATTATCGCGAAGGCCTACGAGGTCAAGATGCGCGAGCTCGGCCGCATGTAGCGCTCAGCTCCGTATAGCGTGCATGAGTGTGCCCGTCTCGGCGTGAACCCACGTCGAGGCGGGTTTCGTTTTGGCGGGGGAGCGGGGTGTCATGGAAGACGTGCGTGAAACTGAGGCCTGCTTAAGGGGGCGAGGTGTGGAATTGGTGGTCGGGTGCGTTGGGCCAGGGCCGGGTGCCGGTGCGTAATTTCACCCCAGGGGTTTTGTTACACCGGGCAGCCCTTGGGCTGCCCGGTGTAAC
>CASEEY010000047.1 GCA_949287055.1 uncultured Collinsella sp. | reverse complement strand
CGGCCTGCGCGACCTCCGCAAGCCGCTGTGCCAGTTCGCGACGCAGTACAACGAGGAGATCCCGTACGACACCATCGACATGGACTTCATGAACGAGAATCAGGCAGCCCATGGCGAGCGTGAGTTCGGCCACATCTTTGCCCGTATGCGCTGGAACCACAAGGTGGTCTTCGGTTACTGGAAGGACGAGGCGGCCCTGGCCGAGCTCGGCCAGTGGCAGCGCGTCGCGGTCGGCATCAACGAGAGCCGCAACATCCGCGTGTGCCGCTTCGCCGACACCATGCGCAACGTCGCGGTGACCGACGGCGACAAGATCGAGGCCCAGCAGGTCTTCGGCTGGACGGTCGACGCCTGGCCGATCAACGACCTCACCCCCTATGTCGACGCCGTCACCCCCGCCGAGGTCAAGGCGCTCGCCGACGAGTACTACGACACCTACGAGCTCGTGCTCGACGGCCGCGACCCCGAGGAGTTCCGTCGTCACGTCGAGGTCCAGGCTCAGCAGGAGATCGGTATCGAGCGCTTCCTCACCGATCACAACTACAACGCCTTCTCCGATCACTTCGGCGACCTGGGCGGCCTCAAGCAGCTGCCGTCGCTGGCCATTCAGCGCCTCATGCAGAAGGGCTATGGCTTCGGCCCCGAGGGCGACTGGAAGACCCCTGCCATGGTGCGCCTGATGAAGGTCATGACCGCCGGCGACCCCAACGCCAAGGGCTCCGCTCTCATGGAGGACTACACCTACAATCTGGTCCCGGGCAAGGAGGGCATCCTCGAGTCCCACATGTCCGAGGTCGATCCGTCCGTGGCCGAGGGCCCCATCGCCATCCGCGCCACGCCGCTGTCCATGGGCGACCGCGAGGATCCGGCGCGCCTGATCTTCACCGCCAAGACCGGCCCGGCCATCGCCACCTCCCTCATCGACCTGGGCAACCGTTTCCGCCTGATCATCCAGGACGTCGACTGCAAGAAGGTCGAGAAGCCCATGCCGATGCTGCCCACCGGCACCGTGTTCTGGACTCCGCGCCCCAACCTCAAGGTTGGTACCGAGGCCTGGATCTACGCGGGCGGCGCGCACCACACCGCGTTCTCCTATGACCTCACCGCCGACCAGATGGTCGACTGGGCTGACGCCATGGGCATCGAGAGCGTGGTCATCGACGCCAACACCAACATCCGCGACTTCAAGCGCGACCTGAAGCTCGGCGAGGTGTACTACCGCTAATCGCAAGCTCGTACCGGCCGACAACTTGGCGACAACTTGGGGCCAGGTACGAACTTGTCAGGTATCATCGGCCGCGTCCCGCCCCGTCGGGGCGCGGCCTTCTTCCTTCTAAGGAGAGGCTCATGGCCATGACGAAAGAACAGATCATCGCCGATATCGAGTCCGGTGCGACCGCGCTGGGCATCGAGTACGGCTCGACCCGCATCAAGGCGGTGCTTGTCGCCTCCGACAGCGAGCCGATCGCCATCGGCGCCTTCGACTGGGAGAACTCGCTGGTCGACGGCTACTGGACCTACAGCGACGAGGAGATCTTCGCCGGTCTCGCCGCCGCGTACGCAAGCATGAAGGCCGACGTCGCCGAGAAGTACGGCGTCACCCTCACCAAGGTCGGCGCGCTGGGCATCTCCGCCATGATGCACGGCTACCTGCCCTTCGACGCTGTGGGCAACCTGCTCGTGCCGTTCCGCACCTGGCGCAACACCACCACGACGCAGGCGGCCCACGAGCTGTCCGAGCTCTTCGCCTTCCACACCCCCGAGCGCTGGAGCGTGTCCCACATCTACCAGGCCGTGCTGAACGGCGAGGAGCACGTGGACAAGATCGATTTCTTCACGACGCTCGCGGGCTATGCGCACTGGAAGCTCACCGGCGAGAAGGTCCTGTCCATCGGCGACGCGTCGGGCATGTTCCCCATCGATTCCGAGACGCACGACTACGACGCCGCCATGGTGGCCAAGTTCGACGAGCTCGTGGCGAGCAAGGGCGTGGCGTGGAAGGTCGAGGACCTGCTGCCCAAGATCATGGTCGCGGGCGAGTGCGCCGGCCACCTGACCGCCGAGGGCGCGCGCCTGCTCGACCCTGACGGCGATCTCGAGCCCGGCTGCCCCGTCTGCCCGCCCGAGGGCGACGCCGGCACCGGCATGATCGCCACCAACTCCATCGCGCCGCGCACCGGCAACGTGTCGGCCGGCACCTCGGTGTTCTCGATGATCGTGCTCGAGCACGGCCTGAAGGACGCCACCATCCCCGAGATCGACCTCGTGACCACGCCGGTCGGCGATCCGGTCGCCATGGTGCACTGCAACAACTGCACCTCTGACATCAACGGTTGGGTCAACCTGCTGTGCGACTTCGCGTCCCTCATGGGTGCCGACGTGAACAAGGGCGAGGCGTTCACCAAGCTGTTCACCGCGGCGCTCGACGGTGACAAGGACGCGGGCGGCCTTGTGTCCATCCCGTTCATCTCGGGCGAGACCGTCATGGGCGTCCAGACCGGCTACCCGATGGTCCTGCGCGGCCAGAACTCCACGTTCAGCATCGCCAACTTTATGCGCATGAACATCATGGCCGCCTTCGGTGCGCTTGCCGCCGGCAACGAGGCCCTGCGCGCCGAGGACGTCAAGATCGACAAGCTGTACGGCCACGGCGGCATCTTCAAGACGCCCGTCGTCGCCCAGAGCCTGCTCGCCGCGGCGCTCGAGGCCCCGGTGACCGTCATGGCCACCGCGGGCGAGGGCGGCGCTTGGGGCCAGGCCGTCGCCGCCGCCTACATGGCGTGGCGCGAGGACGGCGAATCGCTCGCCGACTACCTCAACAACAAGGTGTTTGCCGACATGGAGGGCACGACCATCGAGCCCGATCCGGCAGACGTCGAGGGGTACCGTGCGTTCCTGTCCACCTTCAAGAAGGCCAACGAGGCCGAGAAGGCCGCGGAGCGCGCGTTCGCCTAAGGGGCTGTCGAGCGGGGCATCGCTGCGCGCCGGCGCGAGCGCCCCGCTTCACACGAACGAGAGAATGCATAAACCGAAAGGGAGCTGAACGTTCAGTGAACGTTCAGCTCCTTTTGTGTACGGTGTGTTACCAGCTGGTCTGCTCGGAGTCGGGGAATGCGCGAGCGGATCGGAAGGCGACGCGAGGCGTCAGATTCCTTCTTTTATGAATAGAATGCCAGCTACATGCATGAATGTAATCACTGGTAGAAGCGGATTTGCAGCACTTGCCGCTCACCAACGAGTTTTGACCGTTTAGGGTATGCGACAATCATTTCTCCATAATTCGCCTTATAACTACTATATGCGTGTTTGGCTGGTGTTCGTAAGTGTTTAGGCGAGCCGAGCTGGACCGCATGTTTTTCCAAGGGTGACAGGGCCCGTACGGCAACTGGGTTCGTCTGCCTGTCGTTTATCCGGTGCGCGATGGAGCGCGCCGGAGTGTATGGAAGGGGATTTCCATGAAAGAGGTTTCGAGGCGCAATTTCGTCAAGCTGGGCGTCGGCGCGGGTCTTGGCCTGGGCGCGCTCTCCCTTGCCGGTTGCGGTGGCGGCGGCGAGACCGCCGGCAGCACCTCCGAGGGCGGCTCTTCTTCCGAGCTCATCACGGTCGGCATCATCAACAACGACCCGAACGAGTCCGGTTACCGCACCGCTAACGACAACGACATGAAGAACACCTTCAACGAGGAGAACGGCTTCGACGCGTCCTTCGCCTACAGCATGAAGAACGAGGAGCAGATTACCTCCGCGAACCAGTTCATCCAGAACGGTGTCAAGTACCTGCTGCTCTCCGCCGCCGACACCGCCGGCTGGGACACCACCCTGCAGGACGCCAAGGACGCCGGCACCCAGGTCATCCTGTTCGACCGTGTCGTCGACGCCCCTGAGGATCTCTACGTGGCCGCCGTCGTGTCCGATATGGACGCCGAGGGCCAGACCGCTGTCGACTGGCTCGAGTCGCAGGCGCTCGATGAGTACAACATCATCCACATCCAGGGCGTCATGGGCTCCGCTGCCCAGGTCGGCCGCACCGGCGCGCTCGACAAGGCCGTCGAGGAGAAGGGCTGGAACCTCGTCGTTCAGCAGACCGCTGACTGGGACGCCGAGACCGCTCAGCAGATCACCCAGTCCGTCATCGACTCCGGTGAGTCCTTCAACGTCATCTACGCCGAGAACGACGACATGGCCCGTGGCGCCGTGGCCGCTCTCGACGCCTCCAACATCAGCCACGGCGTTGACGGCGACGTCGTCATCATGGGCTTCGACCACAACAAGTGGGCGCTCGAGGAGGTCATGAACGGCAACTGGAACTACGACGGCCAGTGCAACCCCTATCAGGCCTCCACGATCCTCGAGATCATCGAGCAGCTCGAGGCCGGCGAGGAGCCCAGCGAGAAGACCGTCATCATGGAAGAGGGCTACGCCGACGCTACGAACTGCACGCAGGAGTACATCGACGAGAACGGCATCTAATTCCCGTCTGCCAGTCGCTTAAGAACTGAGGGGAAGGGGCGCGGCGTCAACCCATAAGCGTCGCGCCCCTCCTTCTATCTACCGAGGAGGTGATATACCGGTGAGCGATTCCACCTTGCTTCGCATGAGGGGTATCTGCAAGAACTTTCCTGGCGTGCGCGCTCTGCAAAACGTTGACTTCAACCTCAACAAGGGCGAGATCCACGCGCTGATGGGCGAGAACGGCGCAGGCAAGTCCACCCTGATCAAGGTACTGACCGGTGTATACGAGAAAGACGGGGGCGATATCTTCCTGGAGGGGAGCGACAAGCCCGTCATCATCCGCTCTCCGCAGGACGCCCAGGATGTGGGCATCGCTACGGTGTACCAGGAGATCACCCTCTGCCCCAATCTGACCGTCGCCGAGAACATCTACATCGGCCGCGGCCACACCAAGATCGAGAACTGGCGCAAGATGAACGCCGATGCCGACAAGATCCTTCAGAATCTGGGCATCCCGGTGCGCGCCAAGCAGCAGCTCGGCAGCTGCTCGATCGCTATGCAGCAGATGGTCGCCATCGCGCGCGCGGTCGATATGGACTGCAAGGTCCTGATTCTTGACGAGCCGACCTCGTCGCTGGACGAGCAGGAGGTCGAGAAGCTGTTCCAGATGATGCGCCAGCTCAAGGAGCGCGGCGTCGGCATCATCTTCGTCACCCACTTCCTGGACCAGGTCTACGAGGTCTGCGACAAGATCACGGTCATGCGCGACGGCAAGCTCGTCGGCGAGTACGAGATCGAGGACCTGCCGCGCGTGAAGCTGGTTGCCGCCATGCTCGGCAAGCAGATGAACGACATGGACGACATCAAGGGTGACTACCCCGAGTATGCGGGCGAGGGCGCCGGTTCCGCCGTGTTCTCGGTCGAGGGCCTGTCCAGCAACACCGGCATCGCGCCGTTTGACTTCGAGACCCGCAAGGGCGAGGTCAACGGCTTCACCGGCCTGCTCGGCTCGGGCCGCTCCGAGAGCGTCCGCGCCATCTTCGGCGCCGACCACGTGACGGGCGGCACCGTGAAGAAGAACGGCGAGTCCATCAAGATTTCCAAGCCGCTCGACGCCATGAAGAACGGCATCGCCTACCTGCCTGAGGACCGCAAGGGCGACGGCATCATCGGCGCGCTGTCCGTGCGCGAGAACATCATCCTGGCCAACCAGGTTCTGCGCGGCTTCTTCAAGCCCTACAGCAAGGCCGAGACCTACAAGATCGCCGACGAGTACATCAAGCTGCTCGACATCAAGACGGCTTCGGCCGACACGCCGATCGAGTCGCTGTCCGGCGGCAACCAGCAGAAGGTCATCCTGGCACGCTGGCTGTTCACCCACCCGGACTACCTGATCCTCGACGAGCCGACCCGCGGTATCGACATCGGCACCAAGGTCGACATCCAGAAGCTCGTGCTGCAGCTGGCGAGCGAGGGCATGAGCTGCACGTTCATCTCCTCGGAGCTCGACGAGATGCTGCGCACCTGCTCGCGCCTCGCCGTCATGCGCGACCGCAAGAAGGTCGGCGAGCTCACGGGTGACGACCTGAACCAGGACACCATCATGAGCACCATCGCAGGAGGTGAGGAATAGTGGCTGAGACGAAAAGCAAGGGAGGCGCTCTCGCGCATATCCTGCACAGCCAGATCATTATCCCGATCGCTGCGCTTTTGCTGCTGGTTGTGTTCAACCTGGTCGCCGACCCGTCCTTCTTCGAGATTTCGATGGGCACGGACAACGCGGGCAACCCGGTTCTTTCCGGCTACATCATTTCCATTCTTAACAACGGTTCCGAGCTGGCGATTCTCGCCATCGGCATGACGCTGGTCACTGCGGCCACGGGCGGACAGGACATCTCCGTCGGTGCGACGATCGCCGTGGCGGGCTCCGCGATGCTCGCCGTGCTGTGCGGCGGCAACATGCGTCCCGATACCCTGGCGGCGCCCATCATCGTCGCCTTTTTGGTCGGATGCGCTGCCGGCATGCTGTGCGGCGCGTTCAACGGCATCATGGTCGCCGGCTTCAAGGTGCAGCCGATGGTCGCGACCCTGATCCTGTACACCGCCGGCCGTTCCATCGCCGCGTGGATCAACAACAACCAGCTGCCGATCATCTCCGACGAGACCTTCTCGTACTTCGGCGGCTTCATCCCGGGTATCCCCATCCCGACGCCCTGCTTCATCGCGATCATCTGCATCGTCGTGACGTTTTTGGTGCTCAAGTTCACGAACCTCGGTCTGTACGTCCAGTCGGTCGGCATCAACGAGAAGGCCGCCCGCCTGAACGGTCTGAACCCGGTGTTCATCAAGTTCATCACGTTCGTGATCCTGGGCCTGTGCGTCGCGGTCGCCGCGCTGATCAAGGTGAGCCGCATCTCCACCATCAACTACAACAACATCGCTGCCGACATCGAGATGGACGCCATCCTGGCGGTCGCGCTCGGCGGCAACGCGCTGTCCGGTGGTAAGTTCAACATGGGCGCGTCGATCATGGGTGCCTACATCATCCAGTTCCTGACCACGACGCTGTACAAGTTCAACGTGGCCTCCGCGGCTCTGCCTGCGTACAAGGCCATCGTCGTCATCCTGCTCGTCGTGCTCAGCGCCCCCGTGGTGCGTCAGAAGCTGTCGGCGCTGTGGAACAAGATGCGCAGCCCCAAGCAGACTGAAGTGGAGGCGGCATAAATGGCTCTTCTCGCAAAGCTCGCCAAAGGCGGCTCCAAAGAGGGTAAGCGCAGCCTCACCGACACCAACCTGTTGCTGATCATCACGGTTGTCGTCTTTATCCTCATGTACCTGTTTGCCATGGTCGTCCTGGGCAAGGGCTTCCTCAAGTGGCAGACGTTCTTCAACATCCTGAACGCCAACGCCCCGCTGCTCATCACCGCATGCGGCCTTACGATCGTCATGATCTGCGGCAGCATCGACATCTCCGTCGGCGGCGTCGTCGGCCTCGTTACCATGTGCTGTGCCGTGAACCTTGACTATCAAGGCGGAAGCCCGCTGACCGCGCTGCTCATCGCGCTCGGTATCGGTCTTGCCTTCGGCCTGATCCAAGGATTCCTCGTGGCGTACTTGGACATCCAGCCGTTCATCGTGACGCTTGCCGGCATGTTCTTCGCGCGCGGCATGACCACCATCGTGCACACCGAGCCCTTCAACGTCGAGAACGAGGCGTTCGGCGCCCTTATGCGCACGCGCATCTACATCCCGTTCTTGGGCTCGCCTAACAACTCCGGCGTGTTCATGCCCGCCTATATGGAGATCGGCGTTGCCGTCGCCCTCATCATCGTCGTGCTGCTGTTCGTCGGCCTGCGTTGGACGAGCCTGGGCCGTAGTTTCTACGCGCTGGGCGGCAACCGCCAGAGCGCCCTCATGCTCGGCATCAACACCAAGCGCTCGCTGTTCCTGGCACACCTCATCAGCGGCCTGCTCGCTGGTATCGCCGGCTTCGTGTACATCATGCACTCCGGCTCCGGCGCCGTCACCAACGCGAGCGGCATGGAGATGAACGCGATCGCGGCCTCCATCATCGGCGGCACCATGCTCACCGGTGGCGTGGGCAACATCGCGGGTACGTTCTTCGGCGTGCTCTCGCTGTCCACGATCCAGAACATCGTCTCTTCCGCCGGCTTCGACGAGGCTTGGTGGTCCAAGATCACCGTCGCTGCGATGATCTGCCTTTTCCTAGTTATCCAGAGCGTCGTTCTGGCGCGCAAGAAGCAAGTCGAGTGACGTCGACCGCTGAAACCGATACCCCTTCGCCGCAAGGGCCGAGCTCAAATAACTCGGCCCTTGTGGCGTGCCGTGGGGTATCTTTGGTAGTGGGGCTCCAACGCGGGGCTCCGTATCGCCAACGATCGCGAGAAGGGATCTAGCTCATGATGCTCAAAGAATTGCGCGAGAAGGTCTACGAGGCCAACATGGACCTTCCCAAGCACGGATTGGTCGTATTCACCTGGGGCAATGCCTCTGAGCTCGACCGCGAGAGCGGCCTGTTCGTGATCAAGCCCTCCGGCGTGGATTACGAGGACCTGTCGCCTGAGTCCATGGTCGTGTGCGACCTGGACGGCAAGGTGGTCGAGGGCGACCTCAATCCGTCGTCCGATACCGCGACGCATGCGTACATCTATCGCGAGTGGGGCGACAAGGTCGGTGGCGTGGTGCACACGCACTCCGCCTGGGCGGTGTCCTGGGCGCAGGCCGGCCGCGACGTGCCCGCCTACGGCACGACGCACGCCGACTACTTCTACGGCCCGATTCCCTGCATGCGCGGCCTGACCGAGGCTGAGATCGAGGAGGCCTACGAGCTCAACACCGGTAAGGTCATCGTCGAGGGCTTCACCGAGCGCGATATCGACCCGGTCGCCGTGCCTGCGGTGCTCGTGCGCAACCACGGCCCCTTCAGCTGGGGCAAGGATGCCGCGCAGGCCGTTTACCACGCCGTGGTGCTCGACGAGGTCTGCAAGATGGCAGCCCGCACCGAGATGCTGCAGGCCGGCGTCGGCCCTGCTCCGCAGTATCTGCAGGACAAGCACTATATGCGCAAGCATGGTCCCAACGCCTACTACGGCCAGGGCGGCGCTCACTAGCCCTGGAGCGCACGCATCATTTGCATGCTGGAACCCCGCCTTTGTGCGGGGTTCTTTTTTGACGCGCGGCTGACGGGATGCGGCTGGCCGTTGATGGCGTCGACGAGCATGGTCGCGGCGCGGGCGCCGATCTTCTCGACCTCGTTGCTCACGCTCGTGATGGGAATCGGAGCGTCTTGGCAGATGATGTCCCAGTCGTCGTGTCCGGTCACGGCGACATCATCGGGCACCGAGAGTCCACGTTGCATGAGTTTTTCGCCAAGCGCTCCGCCCCGCTGCGTCTTTGAGGCGGGGCGCTTGGGTTTGGCTTATGGCAGGAGGTAGACCCTTTGATTGCTTGCGCCTTCGGTGCGCAGCAGTCCCTCCGAGACCATTGCGGTAAGGAGACGCTTGGCCTTCGTGCTTCCGACTTCGAGGGCTTCCTGTATCTCGATACGCTTGGACGGCCCGTGCGTTTCGATGTAGCGTAGCACTCGCTGACGTTCTCCCGACGGAGTCTTGAGGGTCGAGGGGCTCATCGCTGAGGGCGATTCGGCAAAGGCGGATGCGGCGCCAAACGGCACGACGAGCTTCGTGCAGTCGGGGTCATACGAGACACTTATGATCGGCGCTTCCGCCTGCGCTTGGCGGCATGCGCGCTGTATGGCATCGAGGCCGCTGCCGGCGCGCTCGCTAGCCGCCAGAAGGCTGAACATCTTCATGAGCGTCGGGTTGCGCGCGTCGGAGATGCCTCCTTGCAGCGCGACGTCGACGGGTACGCGCATATCGCCTGGGTTGGAGAATTCCACCCGGTCGCGGTACTTCTGAATAACGATTGGCCTTCGTCCCAGGTAGTCGGCATGAATGAGCGTGTTGACAAGCCCTTCGCGCACCGCATCATGCATCGGTGTGCTGTCGACGCGAAGTTGCTTGCTGTCGAGTACGAACGGCTTCCTGAGGTCTGCCGTCAGGCGGTTTGAAACCTTAAGCCAGAACTCGAAGACATTTCCGCTCCAATCCCCACTGCTGCTGACGATGCGGTCGCTCCATCGAACCGCGCCTTCTTCGTATACCTCCCGGTAATCGAGGAAAAACGACGGGAATTCGCGCACGATTTCATGCTCGTAGCCAAACATCAGCAGGCCGGCGCGCGTGAGCCGGGGCTCGGTGGATCCTGTGCTCAGGCCGGCGGCGCCCAATTTGATGAGAAAGTCCTCATCAGGCAGCTCATTCCAAGGGTGATTGGGGCGCAGGGACGACAGCATGTTGCGATACGAAGCAAGCGTATCGGGGCTGATGGCGTCGGTTGTGACCTTGTCGAGCAGGAGGGTGTCGAGTGGGGACGCACTCGCGTCGCGGACCATGGCTTGGTAGCTCTCGGGACTGCAACGGTAGTCGCCCTCGCCACCTCGGCGATAGGTTCCGGTCAAGGGATTTCCTCCGACGAACACGGGTCGAAGCTCGCGCAGGGCTCTGGGGACGGAGATGACGAGAATCTCGATGGTTCCTGGCAGTATAGCATGCGGAGTCCGGACGCGTCCGGACTCCTAGCGAAAGTGTTTTAGGACCTGCTTGCCAAACGTTCACTGGATGTTGAGTTCGCGGCAGAGGATGCGCGCGACGGCGCGGCGCTAAGCCTTCCAGGCGCGCAACAGGGCACGGTAGCTCTCGGCATAGCGGCTGCCGTGCTGCCAGATGAGGGCAAAGTCGTGCTCGATCGATACGTCGTCAGGCGTAACGTCATGCAGCTCCCCGCAGCGCAGCTCCTCCTCGACGGCAACGCGGTACAAAAAAGAGATGCCCGCGCCCGCTCGCACGCATGCCTTGATGGCGGGGATGCTCGCTGCTTCAATAACGCCCGCGAAGTCCTCAACCGAGAGGTTGCGCACGGCGAGGTAGCGTTCAAGGATCTCGCGCGTGCCCGACCCCGGTTCACGAAGGATGAGACGGCGGTCAAGCAGGTCCTCGAGCCGTGCCGGCGCAAGCGCTTCACCCGCAACGGCGATATAGGGCTCATGGGAGAAGACGGCGCTGTCGAAGGCCTTTCGGTCAAACGATCCCTCGACCAGCGCGAAGTCGATATCGCCTTGGTCGATGAGGGCAACGAGCTCGGATGTGTTGCCCGTGCGCATGAGGATGCGCTCGTCGGGGTGGCGGGCCAGGTGCTCGGCGAGCAGGCGCGGAGCGACAAAATCGGCGACGGTGCGCGTGCAGCCGAAGCGCAGTGGAGATCGCACAGCGTCAACGGATGCGAGCGCGTCGAGCTCAGACCGCAGACGTGCATCGTCGTTCTCCATCACGTCGAGCGCACGGTAGAGCAACTCGCCGGCTTCCGTCGGCTCAATCCCGCGGCCCGCCTTGGTAAACAGCGAGCAGCCGTAGTGGTGCTCGAGCTGCCGAATATGCTGCGAGACCGCCGGCTGCGTGATATGGAGCGCTGCCGCTGCATGCGTGTAGCTGCGCAGGCGATAGACCTCAAGAAATGTGCGAGCTCGGTAGTCCAGCATCGCGCTTCTCCTTTACATCGCTTCGTCCTTCATTTCATCAGAAACTCTTATAAGAAGATAAGCAAAAGAACAGTATTCATTATAGCTGCAGGTCATAGCATGGTATCGAAACAATCGACACCAAGGAAAGGCGTGCACATGGAGCTGCTGAAGGACTTCAAAGGTATGTGGCGCGGCGTGCTGTTTGCGCTGGTCGTCGCTGTGCCGGCGTGGCTGCTCGGCAAACAGTTCGAGGTAATCGGAGGCCCGGTGTTCGCCATCCTCATCGGCATGGTGCTGGCGCTCGTGGTGCCCGAGGCGGCTGGCGAGCCGCTGCAGAAGGGCATCAAGTTCACGTCGAAGAA